>JBEIQU010000182.1:0-4150 GCA_040376355.1 Prochloraceae cyanobacterium
CGGGCGGGTCATCGAATCCGGGCTCAGCGGATCTGGTCCCAGTCCGCCACCAACCGTTCGCGCCCGGCCTCATCGCAGCGGCCCTTGAGCTGTTCCACGATCCGGCAGGTATTGGTGGTGAGGGTGGCCATCAGGTGGTCGCCGCCGACATCGGCCCGCAGCGGCTGCGGGGCAATGGGGACGCCGCTGAGGCTGCTCACCCGCTGCAGGCTGCGGCTGGGGGGATCCTGCTGGCTGAACAGGCTGGCCACCCGGCGCCGCTGCAGCTGTTGGATCACCTGGCTGAGGCCGCCGGGGCGCAGGCGGTCGCTGCTGCTGGCGCTGTCCACCACCGGCAGCTCCTCGAGCCCGTAGGCCCGCACCAGGCTGGCGAAGGCACGGTGGTCGCTGGCCAGCACGCGGGCGCCGGGGATCGTGGCGAACTGGGCGCGGTTCCAGCGGTCGAGGGCCTGCAGACTGCGCTCCAGGGCTGCGGCCCTGCCGGCGATCGCTGTGGCGGCCGCAGGATCGAGCTGCTGCAGCCGCTGGCTGACCGCCGCCACCAGGGCTGCCGCCTGGCGCGGGTCGTGCCACACGTGCGGGTCGCGGTCGCCGTGGGCATGGCTGTCGCCCTGCGCGTGATGGCCAGCGTGTTCGTCATGGCGATTGGCGCCCTCGAGGCTGGGGCTGTTGGGCACCGCCAGCTCCGCCACCTTCACCACGCCGCTCCGTTTCTCCAGGGCCGGGGTCAGCCCATAGCCGTTGATCAGCACCAGGCGGGCCTGGCGCAGTTGGCGGCTCTGGTGCGGGCTGAGTTGCAGCTGGTGCGGGTCGTCGTTCGGGCCCAGCAGGCAGCTCACGGCCAGGTCGCTGGATGCCAGCCGGCGGGTGATGTCGCACAGGGCGCCGTCAGCGGCAATCACGTCCACCGCCACAGGCCGTTGGCAGCCTGCCCCCAGCAGGGTCAGGCCGGCCAGCAGCAGCCCGCGGCCCAGGTTCGGCAACAACCAGCCCACGGCGGGCGCCCATCGGGTTTCTGAATGATCATGATTCTCAGCCTGGGCGCCGTTCCTAGGCTGGGGACCCATGGTTGGCGTGCGGTGCTGCGGGTTGATGGCTTGAGCGTGCGCCGCGGCGATGGCCTGGTCCTCGAGCAGGTGAGTTTTTCACTGCAGCCCGGCACGCTCACCGCCCTGGTGGGCCCCAATGGCGCCGGCAAGAGCACCCTGCTGCAGGCCCTGGAGGGCCAGCTGCAGCCTGAGGCCGGATCGATCCAGTGGGAGGGGCAGTCGCTCACGCCCGCCCTGGCGCGGCAGCAGCTGGCCTTGATGCCCCAGCGCGGCGAGATCGCCTGGAGCTTTCCGATCACGGTGCGGGAGCTGGTGGGCCTGGGGCGGTTGGCGGCGCAGCGCCCCGGCTGTTGCGATGTGGAGGCCGCCCTGCAGCGGGTGGGCCTGGCGAGCCTGGCGCAGCGGAGGCTTGATCAGCTCTCCGGCGGTCAGCAGCAGCGGGCTCTGCTGGCCCGCACCCTGGTGCAACCGGCGCGCATGCTGCTGCTGGATGAGCCCTGCGCGGCCATCGATCCACCCACCCGCACGGAGCTGCTGCGGGTGATGGGGTCCCTGCGGGATGTGGGCCTCACCCTGCTGGTGAGCAGCCACGACTGGGGCCCCGACCTCGAGTCCTACGACCGCGTGCTGGTGCTCGACCGGCGGCTGCTGGCGGACGGCACGCCCCAGCAGGTGCGCCAGGCCCTGGGGGACCTACGGGTGGGCAATCACCGTTGCGGTTGAGCCGGCTGGCGCTGCTGGCAGCTGCGGCACAGCCCGAAAAACTCCAGGGTGTGAAACAGCATCTGGAACCCCTCGGCGTGGTCGCCGTGCACCTGCACCTCGTGCATGGGGCAGTGCTCCAACACCAGGGTGGTGCCGCAGTCCACACAGGTGAGGTGGTGCTCATCGCGCTCCACCGGGGCGAACAGTGCTTCGCCGCTGGGCAGGTGCCGGCAGCGGATCAGGCCGCGCTGCTGCAGCTGCCGCAGGTGGCGATACACCGTGGCCAGACCCATGGGCTGCGGGCCCTGCCGCAGCTGGGCGTAGAGGTCCTGGCCGGAGAGTTCCCGATCCGCCAGGCGCAGCTGGTCCAGCAACAGCTGCTGGCGATCGCTGGAGGCGGCAACCTGGGGAGGCATGGCCGGGTCAACGGGGCAAGGCCCTGATCCTATGGAGAGTCTGTGGTGGTTGCTGCCGTTGGCCCTTGCCCTGGTGGTGGGGGCCCTGTGTCCGATGGCGGGCACCCTGCTGCTGGTGCAGCGGCGGCTGTTTTTGGCGAACCTGGTGTCGCATGCGGTGCTGCCGGGGCTGGCCCTGGCCTTGGCCCTGCGGCTGGATCCTGGGCTGGGTGGGGTGATCAGCGGTGTGGCTGGTGCCCTGCTGGCGGAGCGCTTCAGCCGGGGTGAACGCCCTGGTCAGCAGGGGGACGATGCCGTCCTCAACACCGTGCTGGCTGGCTTTCTGGGGTTGGGGGTGCTGTTGATTCCCCTGCTGGGCATCCGCGTCAACCTGGAGGCGGTGCTGTTCGGGGATCTGCTGGCGGCGGCGCCGCTGGATCTGCTGCGCAGCCTGCTGGCCCTGGCGGCCCTGTTGTTGCTGTTGCGGCTGCGCTACCGCCATTACGTGTATCTGGGGGTGGACCCCTTGGGGGCCGCCAGCGCCGGCCTGCCGGTGCGGCGCCTGCGCCTGCTGCTGACCCTGGTGACGGCCTTCACCGTGGTGAGCGCCATGGTGGCGGTGGGCGTGGTGCTGGTGATCGGTTTGATGGGGGCGCCCGCCCTGCTGGGGCTGCCGGGGGCCTCCAGCCTGCGCCAGGCGATGGTCCGGGCGGCCATGGCCGGGTTGTTGCTCAGTGGCGGCGGTTTTCTGCTGGCGCTGCAGCCGGCGGTGAACCTGCCCCCGGGCCCGTTGATTGGGGTGCTCTGCATGGCCTTGTTGCCACTGGCGGCCTGGCGGCAGCGGCGGGCCGCCCTAGCCGGGGGCTAGCCACAGGGCCTGGCGCACCGCTTTCGGGATCGGCCGCAGCCGCAGTGAACCGGCCTCGATCAGCACCGGCTGCGCGTCCTTGGAGCCCTGGGCCCGCAGGGTCAGCAGCAACTGCTGGCCGGTGGGGTCGTACAGGAGAGGGCTACCGGGCTCTGCCTCCCAGCCGCTCAGGCTTCGGCGGCGCAGCACCGCCCCGCTGCGGCTGAGTTCCAGCAGTTGCGTGCTGGATTTGGACCGCCAGTCGCTCAGTAGCAGCCAGCTGCGCTCCCCGGCGCGGTCGCAGGCGGTGCCCAGCACGGCGTCCTCCCCCAGCCACAACTGCCTGGGGGGCTGGCCCGGTTCCACCAGCTCCAGGGAGCGCCGGTAGTCGGGCCAGTGCCGCACGAGCAGGGCCCTGCCGCTGAGGGGGCAGAAGCTGCTGAGGTCGCGGCTGCCCGGCAGGAGCTGCCGCCGCGGGGGCCGGCCCGGCAGGTTGCGCAGGCTGAGCCCCTCGAGTTCAGGCACCACCAGGCCACCCCCTTCCGGCAGCAACTGCATCGGGCCGGACGCCTCCAGCGCGAGCCGTTGTTCTCCGCCGCTCCTGGGCCAGAGGCTGGTGGTGGCGCGGCCCAGGGCGCGGCTGCTCCATTGCGCCAGCAGATCGCCGCGGCGGTTGCTGCTCAGGTGGGCAAACAGCAGCGGCTCGGGCAGCAGCGGCCGCAGCTGGCCGGGTTGGGGATCTGGGCGCGAGGCCCCGCTTGAGGCCAGGGGGCGCAGGGCCCTCTGCCGCAGCGGCAGCAGCCAGAGGCGCTCCCCGCTCACCAGGGCCACGCCGGAGCCATCCCCCAGGGGCCGCAGGGCGCTGATGCGCCCCAGCACCGGCGTGAGCGGCAGCCAGCTGCCATCCCGGCGTTGCAGTTGCAGCTGTTCACCCCTGCTCACCGGCGCCACCACCAGCAACCAGGGCCGGGGATCCCACCGCCAGCGCTGGGGGCGCAGGGGGAGGCCGCGGCGATCCAGACCGCGAATCAGCAGCTCAATCGGGCCCTGGATGGGCGGGCTGCCCGTCAGCAGCAACCGCAGTGGATTGCCCTCGCCAAGCCATTGATGGCTCCGGGAGGGATTCAGCTGGCTGCTGGCCGCCAGGCTGGGCC
>JBEIQU010000072.1:0-7654 GCA_040376355.1 Prochloraceae cyanobacterium
AACGGACGGTGATGCGCCTGGGCGAACCCGGCATCTCGAGCCAGCCGACATTGCTGATCTCCGCTGGGGAAGCGGGCGATGCTGTCCTCCAGGTAGGCGTACTGAGCTTCCATGCCAGACCGGCGCGCCAAGGGCACCACCAGCCGGCGCAGATAGAAGCGCTGAAACACAGCAGTCATGCTCTCGCTGTCCGCAGCACGGTTGAAATCGAGCACTGCCGCCCGCCCACCGGGCCGCAGCAACCGCCGCAGCTCCCGCAGGCCAGCGGCGGCATCCGCCAGGTTGCGAAGCCCATAGGCCATCACCGCACCATCGGCCCAGCCATCCGCCAGGCCCGTATCCAGGGCATCCCCCTGGCGGAACTCCAGGGGGAGCCAGGGCCGCCGCGCCGCCCGCTGCCGGGCCTGACGCAACGGAGCCGCCGCGGCATCCAAGCCCAGCACCAGGCCGCCAGGGCGCACCTTCTCCGCCAGCACCAGGGCCAGATCACCCGTGCCACAGCAGAGATCAAGCAAGCGCTGGCCCGGCTCGGGCTTCAGCCAGGCCATGGCCTGACGCTTCCAGAGCCGATGCAGCCCCAGGCTCAGGGCATCGTTGAGGCGGTCGTAGCTAGGGGCAATCCGATCGAACAGGTCGCGCACCTGCTCGGGATCACCGGGGCGAATCGCTGCTGGCATCCCAGGGCAGGGAGATGCCGTCGAGGCTGACACCTCCGGCGGCGAGCTGGGCCTCGATCCGATCGGCACTGGTGAAACTCATCACCATCACCGTGGCCAGTCCCACGGCGGCACAGCAGACCATGCAGCCCGCCAGCATCAGCGAGAACTCCTTGCGGTCGGAGGCGGCCTGCATCAGCTGCAGCGCCCAGGCCACCATCGCCACGACGGCCAACACCATGACCACTGCCAGAGTTGTGGAGTGGGGGTGGAGCAGCGCCTGCACGGCGATTATGAAGAAGCTGTGACGACTGTAAAGCCGCTTAACAAGCGGACGCGAGCGGTCTCAGGTTCAGGCCGCGCCGCAGCAGGTCGGCCTTGATCTGCTCCACCGTGAGCACCCCGTCGTGCAGCAGCGAGGCCAGCAGCGCCGCCGAGGCATGGCCGCCGGCCGGCCCCGCATCCAAGGCCGCCGCGATGTGGTCGATGCAGCCGGCACCGCCGCTGGCGATCACCGGCACGTCCACCGCATCCGCCACCGCCCGAGTGAGCCCCAGGGCATAGCCCGCCTGGGTGCCATCGCCATCCATGGAGGTGAGCAGGATCTCCCCGGCCCCCAGGGCCACCGCCCGCTGGGCCCAGCCCACCGCATCCAGCCCGGTGTTCTCGCGTCCACCCTTCACATAGACATCCCAACCCGGCTGGCCGTGATCCCGGGCCCGGGCATCGATCGCCACCACGATGCACTGACAGCCAAACCGTTCGGCGCCGCGGGCCACCAAGTCGGGATCACGCACCGCGGAGGAATTGAGGCTCACCTTGTCGGCACCGGCCCGCAGCAGCTCGGTGATGCCCTCCACGCTGCTGATGCCGCCCCCCACGGTGAAGGGGATGGTCACCGCCTCGGCGGTGCGGCGCACCAGGTCCACCAGGGTGGCGCGGCCCTGATGGGACGCGGCGATGTCGAGGAACACCAGCTCATCGGCACCGGAGGCGCTGTAGCGGCAGGCCAGCTCCACCGGATCGCCGGCATCGCGGAGCCCCACGAAGTTGACGCCCTTCACCACCCGACCGTCGGCCACATCCAGGCAGGGAATGATGCGTTTAGCGACCATGGCGGCAGGCAGCAGCGGCAAGGAACGCCAGGGGTGCTGGCGTCTCCGGGGGTTAACCTGACGCCACTTTTTCATCGCGCCGGCCATGTCCCAGGCTGCCATCACCATCGGCTCGAAGGTGCGGGTCACCCGGGTGCGCGATCGCATCCCCGCCGAGCTGGTCTCCGCCCTGCAGGCCGACGCCACCGGCACCGTGAAGGATTTCAAGGTGACCGACGGCAAGGGCATCGGCGTGGTGGTTCAGCTGGCCAACGGCACCACCACCTGGTTCTTCGACGACGAAATCACCGCCGCCTGAAGCCCGCCTCGTGAGCGAATCCCCCAACCCCACAGCCGCCAGCGGCGCTGGAGCCCGGCAGCTGCTGGGGATGAAAGGTGCCAGCGGCACCTCCAACATCTGGAAGATCCGGCTGCAACTGATGAAGCCGGTCACCTGGATCCCCCTGATCTGGGGGGTGCTCTGCGGTGCAGCGGCCTCCGGCAACTTCCATTGGCGCCTTCCGGAAGTGGGCGCCTCGATCGCCTGCATGCTGATGAGCGGCCCCCTACTGGCGGGCTACACGCAGACGATCAACGACTACTACGACCGCGAGATCGACGCGATCAACGAGCCCTACCGGCCCATCCCCTCCGGTGCCATCCCCCTCTGGCAGGTGAAGGTGCAGATCTGGGTGCTGCTACTGGCCGGTTTGGCGGTGGCCTATGGCCTCGACCTGTGGGCTCACCACACCACCCCGGTGCTGTTCCTGCTGGCCCTGGGGGGCTCCTTCGTGAGCTTTATCTACTCAGCGCCGCCGCTCAAGCTCAAACAGAACGGTTGGCTCGGCAACTACGCCCTGGGGGCCAGCTACATCGCCCTGCCCTGGTGGGCCGGCCAGGCCCTGTTCGGCCACCTCACCTGGACCACCGCCCTGCTGACCCTCGCCTACTCCCTGGCGGGCCTGGGCATTGCGGTGGTGAACGATTTCAAGAGCGTGGAGGGCGACCGCGCCCTGGGGCTGCAGTCGCTGCCAGTGGTGTTTGGCATCGAACGGGCCAGCTGGATCAGCGCCGGCATGATCGATGTGTTTCAGCTGGCGATGGTTGCCGTGCTGATCGCCATCGGCCAGCATTTCGCCGCGGTGCTGCTGGTGCTGTTGGTCATTCCCCAGATCACCTTCCAGGACATCTGGCTGCTGCGCGATCCCGTGGCCTTTGACGTGAAATACCAGGCCAGCGCGCAACCCTTCCTGGTGCTGGGGATGCTGGTGACCGCCCTGGCCATCGGCCACAGCAACCTGGTGCTGATGTGACACCGAAGCAGCGCCGCCGGCCGCTTGTTCGCGCAGGCCTGGTGGGGGCAGGGGCCGGCGTGGCCGTGGCCCTCAGCCAGAGCCTGCTGCTGGTGGGGGTCGACAGCCTGATGCCCGATGTGAGGCGACTAGGCAGCTACAACCGCCCCGGCACGGTGACGGTGCTCTCGGCCGACGGGCAGGTGATCCAGAAGCTGGGACCCGCCACCCGCGAAAAATTGATGAGCGGCCAGATGCCGCTGCTGGTGCAGCGGGCCTTCATCGCCGCTGAGGATCGCCGCTTCTATCAGCACAACGGCATCGACCCGGTGGGCATCGGCCGGGCCCTGGTGCGCAACCTCAAGCAAGGCGCCGTGGAGGAAGGGGCCAGCACCATCACGCAGCAGCTGGCCCGCACGGTGTTCCTCAGCCAGGACCGCACCATCCTGCGCAAGCTCAATGAGGTGGTTCTCGCCGGCAAGCTCGAGCGCCAGCTCAGCAAGCAGCAGATCCTCGAGCAGTACCTCAACAACGTCTACCTGGGCTCGAGCGCCTACGGCATTTCCGATGCCGCCTGGATCTATTTCTCCAAAACCCCGGCCCAGCTCACCCTGCCCGAGGCGGCGCTGATCGCCGGCCTGCCGCCCGCCCCTTCGGTGTACTCGCCGCTGGTGAATCCCGATCTCGCCCTGGAACGCCGCGCCACGGTGCTGCGGCGCATGCGCGAGGCGGGCTTCATCGACGATCTGCAGTTGGAGCGGGCCAGCGCCACTCCACTCGCGCTCAAGCCGGCGGAGCCCAAGTACTGGACCAGCCGTGCCCCCTACTTCACCAGCTGGGTGGCGCAGGAGTTGCCCAAGGTGCTCAGCCCGGAGCAGCTGGAGGTGGGGGGCCTGACGATCCGCACCAGCCTCAACATGACCTGGCAGGAGCGGGCCCAGGCCACGATCAACAAACACGCCCCCGGCGAGATGCAGGGGGCGGTGGTGTCGATGGAGCCGGGTACTGGCATGGTGCGCAGCATGGTGGGCGGCAAGGACTTCACCACCAGCCAGTTCAACCGCGCCGCCCAGGCCCTGCGCTCGCCGGGGTCCACCTTCAAGTTGTTCGTGTACCTCACCGCCCTCAAGGAGGGCATGAAGCCCGAAGACAAGATCAACGACCGCCAGGTTTGCTACGGCGGCTACTGCCCGCGCAACTTCGGCAACCGCTACATGGGCACGGTGCCGCTGTGGGTGGCGCTGCAGAACTCGCTCAACACCGTGTCGGTGAGCCTGCTCAAGCAACTGGGCTTCGACAAAGTGATCGCCACCGCCAAGAGCCTGGGGATCAGCCGCGAGCTGGGGCGGTTCTACCCCCTGGCGGTGGGCGCCACCGAGCAGACCGTGCTCGACATGACCGCCGCGTACGCCGCCATCTTCAACCGCGGGGTGTACGTGACACCCACACCGTTTGAGGAGATCCTGGGCCCCAATGGCGAGCTGCTGTGGAGCCGTCGCGTCGATGGTGACCGGGGCCGCCGCGCCGTGCCCACCGACATCGCCGACGCCCTGTTGTGGATGCTGCAGCAGGTGGTGAAGGGGGGCACCGGCTACGGCGCCGTGCCACCGGATCGTCCCGCCGCCGGCAAGACCGGTACCTCCGAGGGGGGCCGCGACCTGTGGTTCATCGGCGGCGTGCCACAACTGGTCACCGGCCTGTGGCTGGGCTACGACAACAACAAGGAAACCAAGAGCACCAGCGCTGTGGCGGTGGTGGCCTGGGCCGAATACATGGGGCCGATCCTCAAGGACCTGCCGGTGCGCCAGTTCCCGCCCAAGCCGGTGCTCGCGGGCAAATTTGATCCGCTCAAGGCCCTCAAGCCCAAACCCAAAGCGGAGACGGCGGTCCCAGCCGGGGGCTGGCAGCCCAGTCCCAACCCCAACCAACCCGCCCCCGCCCCCGGCGGACCACCTGCCGGGGTGGTGCCCGAAGGCACCCCCAGCAGCCCGGAGCCGGCCGCAGGCAACGCCCCCTCGGCCGCACCGACAGCCCCCGCAGGGGTGCCCCGGCCCAGTGCACCGCCGCCGCTCACGGCACCGCCGGCGCCAGTGGGCCCGCCGCCGCTGCCCTGATCGCTCAGGTCAGCCGGCGATCCAGCACCGCCGCGAAGAAGCCGTCGCCGGCCCCCTCGAGCTCTCCAGGCCAGCTCTGCCAGTGCTGCACCAGCAGCGCATCGTGCCGTTCGGCGCTGAAGGCCTCCACCAGCTCGACGTTCTCGCGGGGATGCACCGTACACGTGGCATACACCAGCCGGCCACCGGGCTTGAGCAACGGCCAGAGCCCTTCCAGCAGCTGCCGTTGCAGCAGCACCAGAGCGTCGATGGCGGCAGGATCAATGCGCCAGCGGGCATCGGCATGGCGCGCCAGGGTGCCCAGCCCCGAGCAGGGGGCATCCACCAGGATGCGATCGAACTGGCCCAGCAGCTCTGGCTGCTGTTCAGCCAGGGTGGCGGCATCCCCACAGGTGGTGCGGATGCTGCGCAGGCCCAGCCGCTCGGCGTTGCGCTCCACCCGCCGCAACCGGGCTTCGGCGCGGTCGAGGGCCAACACCGTGCCCTGGTCATCGATCAGCTCCGCCAGGTGGGTGCTCTTGCCGCCGGGGGCGGCGCAGGCATCCAGGATCCGCTCGCCGGGCTGGGGATCCAGCAACGGTGCGATGCGCTGGGCGGTGCGGTCTTGCACGCACCAGTGGCCGGCGTCGTAGCCCGGTAGCTGGCGCAGATCACCGCTGCGGCCGCCGAGGGTGAGCCCCTGCGGCAGGCCAGGGATCACCGAAGCGTCGACCCCCGCCTGAGCCAGCGCCTGCTGCACCCCCGCAACGGTGGCGACGCGGCGGTTGACCCGCAGGTCGAGGCTGGGGGGAGCGTTGCAGGCCTCACCAAAGGACTCCGCCTGCGCTGGCGGCAACCAGCGCAGCAGATCCTGGGCCAGCCAATCCGGTAGCGACTGGCGCAGGGCCAGTGCGCTGGCGGGATCCGTAGCGGAGCCGGCGGCTGCCGGCAGGGTCTGGCCGCTATCGCGGGCCCGCAGGAAGGCCCGCAGCAGGCCATTCACCACCGGAGCCAGCCGTGCCAGGCCATCGGCCTTGGCCAACTCCACCGTGGTGTGCACGGCGGCGGAGTCGGGGATGCGATCGCTGTGGAGCAGCTGATAGAGGCCCAGGTGCAGGAGCCAGCGCAGCTTGGGGGGTTGGCGTTCAGCCGGCAGCTTGCCGAGCTGATCCAGCCAGGCATCCAGCAAACGGCGCTGACGGATGGCCCCGTAGGCCAACTCCGTGGCCAGGGCGCGATCGGCGGCCGGCAAGGGGGTGCGGCCCAACTCCCGCTCCAGGGCGCCATCGGCATAGGCCCCCGCCGCCACCGCCTGCAGCACCAGCCAGGCGCAACGCCGGGCCGCCAGCCCCCGCGCACCTGCTGGAGCGGCGGCATCGCTGGCGGCGGGAGGGGACGGCAACAGGCGCAACCGCGGCACTGCCCCACAACTAGCGCCCGGGGGGAAGCCACCGGAACTGCCGCAACGGCAACCGCCCCGCCGCATCCACTGGGATCCCTTCGGCGAGCAGCAGCTCGCGCTGGATCCAATCGCTGCCCTCGCGGCTGGGGCTCATCGCAATGCGCCCCTGGGCATTGACCACCCGATGCCAGGGCACGTCGCTGGGCAGGGGCAAGCGCCGCAGGGCCCAGCCCACCTGGCGGGCGCAGCCATAGGCGCCGATCAGCTCCGCGATTTGGCCATAGGTGGCCAAGCGCCCACGGGGGATGGCTGCCACCACCTGCCAGACCCGCTGGTCAAACCCAGGCTGTTGGGGCGCCACACCAGCCGACGGAGCTCGGATGAACGCTAAGGGGAGCCCACGATCCAGGACGATGGAAGGGAGGCCCTGCCGCTGCCATGCCCCTGCTGCCCCGACGCTTTGAGCGGCTCCAGGCCGTACTCAACCGACGCATGGGCGATCTCACCGTGGTGCTGGAGGCGGTGGACAAGCCCCACAACCTCTCGGCAATCCTGCGCACCTGTGATGCCGTTGGGGTGCTGGAGGCCCACGTGGTGAGCCTGCCCGGGCGCCCCCGCACCTTCAACAAAACCGCCAAGGGCAGCCAGAAATGGGTGCCGCTGCTTCCCCACCCCAGCATCGAAAGCTGTCTGCAGGGAATCAAGGCACGCGGCTTCCGCATCTTCGGCACGCACCTGGGGGTGAATGCCCGCGACTACCGGGATTGCGATTTCACAGGGCCGAGCTGCTTCCTGATGGGGGCCGAAAAATGGGGCATGAGCCCCGAGGCCCTGGCGATGGTGGACCAGCCGCTGTTCATCCCGATGACCGGCATGGTGCAGAGCCTGAACGTCAGCGTGGCGGCCGCCACCCTGCTGTTTGAGGCGCTGCGACAACGGGAGCGGGCCGGGCTGGTGCCCCAGCGGGGGGAGGGGATCCCTGGTGGAGCGGACGCCTACGGGCGGTTGCTGTTCGAATGGGCCTACCCGCAGGTGGCCGACTGGTGCCGCCGCCAGGGGCGCCCCTACCCCGCCCTCACGGCGGAAGGGGAGATCGCCGAAGACCTCCCCCGCACCC
>JBEIQU010000103.1:0-5990 GCA_040376355.1 Prochloraceae cyanobacterium
ACCGCCGAGATCCAGGCGCTGCTGGAGCTGCCCCTGATGGAGTTGCTGTGGCGGGCCCAGGCGGTGCACCGTGAGGCCAACCCCGGCTACCGGGTGCAGCTGGCCTCGCTGCTGAGCGTGAAAACCGGCGGCTGTGAGGAGGACTGCGCCTACTGCCCCCAGTCGATGCACAACAGCAGCGACGTCACCGGCCGGCCGGAGCTGGAGGTGGAGCCGGTGCTGCAGCGGGCCCGGGCCGCCCAGGAGGCCGGTGCCCACCGCTTCTGCATGGGCTGGGCCTGGCGTGACATTCGTGATGGCGCCCCCTTCGACGCGATGCTCGCCATGGTGCGCGGCGTGCGCGAGCTGGGGATGGAGGCCTGCGTGACCGCCGGCATGCTCACCGACAGCCAGGCGGAACGCCTCGCCGCGGCGGGCCTCACCTCCTACAACCACAACCTCGACACCAGCCCCGAGCACTACGACCGGATCATCACCACCCGCACCTACCAGGAGCGGCTGGAGACGCTGCAGCGGGTGCGCCACGCCGGGATTTCGATGTGCTGCGGCGGCATCATCGGCATGGGGGAAACCCTCACCGACCGGGCCTCGCTGCTGCAGGTGCTGGCCAGCCTCAATCCCCACCCCGAGAGCGTGCCGATCAATGCCCTGGTGGCGGTGGAGGGCACACCGCTCGAGGCGCAGCCGCCGGTGGATCCCCTGGAGCTGGTGCGCATGGTGGCGGTGGCCCGCATCCTCATGCCCCACAGCCGCGTGCGCCTCAGCGCCGGCCGCGAAACCCTCTCCCGCGAAGCCCAGGTGCTGTGCCTGCTGGCGGGGGCCGATTCGATCTTCTACGGCGACACCCTGCTCACCACCGGCAACCCCGATGTGGAGGCCGATCGCGCCCTGCTGGCGGCCGCCGGTGTGAATGCTTGGGAGCAGCCGGTGCCGGCATGACCGTGCAGGTGGCGGCCTTCTATGGCTTCACCGCCATGGAGCCCGCAGCCTTGCCGGCCCTGCAGGCCGAACTGCGGCAGTTGGCCCAGGGGGCACAGCTGCGCGGCACGGTGCTCCTGGCCGAAGAGGGTGTCAACGGCACGGTGAGTGGGCCGGAGCCTGGGGTGCGGCAGCTGCTGGAGCGGCTGCGGCAGCTGCCTGGCCTGGCGCAGCTGGAGGCCAAGATCAGCCAGGCGCCGCAGCAGGCTTTCCATCGCCTCAAGGTGCGGCTCAAGCGCGAGATCGTGACCATGGGCTGCCCCACGGTGAAACCGGCGCAGCAGGTGGGCACCTATGTGCCGCCCCAGCAGTGGGATGCCCTGATCCGCGACCCTGACACCCTGGTGGTGGACACCCGCAACGCCTATGAGGTGGCGGTGGGCACGTTTGAAGGGGCGATCGACCCCGGCACCAGCAGCTTCCGGGAGTTTCCCGCCTGGGTGGAGCACACCCTGCGGCCGCTGGTGGCCCAGCGCCGGCCCAAGGCGATCGCCATGTTCTGCACCGGTGGCATCCGCTGTGAAAAGAGCACCGCCTATCTGCTGCAGCAGGGCTTCAGCAACGTGCACCACCTGCAGGGGGGCATCCTGCGTTACCTGGAGGAGGTGCCCGAGCCGGGCAGCCGTTGGCGCGGCGAGTGTTATGTGTTCGACCAGCGGGTGAGCGTGAATCACCGGCTGGAGCCCGGCAGCTACAGCCTCTGCCATGCCTGCGGCCTGCCCCTCTCCCCAGCCGATCGCAGCCACGACGCCTACCGCGAGGGGGTGAGCTGCCCCCATTGCATCGATCGGTTCAGCGACGCCGACCGGGCCCGCTTCGCGGAGCGCCAACGCCAACTGCAGCTGGCCCGCGCCCGCGGCGAGGCCCACATCGGCGCCGCCATGCCCGAGGGCTGAACGGGCGGATGGCGGCGATTCTCTACAGCTTTCGCCGTTGCCCCTATGCCCTGCGGGCGCGGCTGGCCCTGGCGGCGGCGGGGCTGGAGCCCGGGCCTGAGCTGGAGCTGCGGGAGGTGGCCCTGCAGACCAAGCCCCCTGAGCTGCTGCAGGCGTCGCCCAAGGGCACCGTGCCGGTGCTGGTGCTGCCCGATGGCACCGTGCTGGACCAGAGCTTGGCGATCCTGCACTGGGCCCTGGAGCGGGCCGACCCCCAGGGGTGGTGGCAGGGCTGGGATCCGGCCGATCGCCAGCGCATGGCCGCGTTGATCACGGAGAACGACGGCCCGTTTAAGCACCACCTGGATCGCTTCAAGTACCCCGATCGCTACCCGGGGGAGACGTCTGGCGCGCATCGGCTCGCGGCCCTCGCCATCCTGCGCCGCTGGCAGCAGCTGCTGGGGCCCGCCGGTGGGCTGCTGGGGCCGCGGCTCTGCCTGGCGGATTGGGCGCTGCTGCCGTTCGTGCGTCAGTTCCGCCGGGCCGATGCGGTGGCGTTTGATGCGGAGCCGGGCCTGGAACTGCTGCGGGCTTGGCTGCAGCGCTTTGAGGCTTCGCCGCAGCTGGCCGCCGTGCTGGAGGGGCCCTGGGGGCCGCGGCGCCCCTGGCGCTCCCCCCAATGGCTCTACCACCTGGCCCTGGCGGACGACTGGCGCGCCTGCCGCGCCAGCGGCGACAGCTACCGCATCTCCACCCGCGGCCAGAGCCTGGAGGCGGTGGGGTTTGTGCACCTCAGCCAGGCCGATCAGGTGCCGGCCACGGCGGCCCGCTTCTATGGCGATCTCCCGCCCGCTGCGGTGCTGCTGCTCACCCTGTGCCCCGAGCGGCTGGCCGCCGCCGGCCTGGAGGTGCGCTTCGAAGCGGCGGGCCCCGGTGGGGAACTGTTCCCCCACCTCTATGGGCCCTTGCCGCAGCAGGCGGTGCTGCGGGCGGAGCCGCTAAATCCAGTCGTGAAATGCCAACAAAACCTGCATTGAGTAGCCAGCAAAATCTGCATTAGGCTCCTGGTTGAGCGCTGTTCTGATGGCGGCCATGGCGGCTGAGTACCGGCCCAGGGTGGTGGATTCCGAGCTGCGGCAGTGCCTGGCCGGCGTGGGTGCTGTGGTGATTGAGGGTCCGAAGGCCTGCGGCAAGACCCGCATGGCTCAGCAGCTCGCGGCCTCCAGCGTGATGGTGGATGTGGATCAGGAAGCCCGGCGTGCGTTGGCGGTGGACCCCGCGTTGGTGTTGCGGGGTGCCAGGCCGAGGCTGCTGGATGAATGGCAGGTGGAGCCCGCCCTCTGGAATGCGGTGCGCCGTGCTGTGGACGACTCGGCTGAAGCCGGTCAGTTTCTGTTGACCGGCTCGGCGGTGCCTGCGGACGATGCCGCACGGCACACCGGTGCGGGCCGATTCGCCTTTGTGCGGTTGCGGCCCATGACCCTGCTCGAGGCCGGAGATGGGGGTGGCGGCGTGTCTCTGGCCGCATTGTTCGCCGCAGAGCCGCCGGCCTGTGCAGATCCTGGGTTGGCGATTTCGGATCTCGCGGCCCTGATTTGTCGCGGTGGTTGGCCGGCTCAGATTCAGAAACCGCTGGCGGCGGCGGCGCGGGCCGCACGGGATTATCTGGAGCAGGTGCGCCAGGTGGATGTCTCCCGGCTGGATGGCCGACGCCGCGATCCCCAGCGGCTTGCGGCTTTGCTGCGGGCTGTGGCGCGCAATGTGGCCACCGAGGCCAGCCTGGCCACCCTGTCGGCGGATGCGGGGGGTGCCGATGGGTCCCTCGATCCGCGCACTGTGACCGACTATCTGGAGACGCTTGAGCGCTTGATGGTGCTGGAAAGCCAGCCGGCCTGGCGCCCCCACCTGCGTTCCAAGGCAACGTTGCGTCAGGCCAGCAAGCGCCATTTCTGCGACCCCTCCCTGGCGGTTGCGGCCCTTGGAGGCAGTGCAGATCGACTCCTGAACGATCTGGAGCTGTTGGGGCTGCTGTTCGAGTCGTTGGTGATTCGCGACCTGCGGGTATTTGCCCAGGCCCTGGATGGCGAGGTGTTCCATTACCGCGACAACTACGGAGTCGAGGTGGATGCGGTGGTGCAACTCCGCGACGGCCGTTGGGGGGCGATTGAGATCAAATTGGGATCGGCTCAGGTGGATGCGGCGGCCGCATCCCTGCTGCGCTTTCAACGGCAGATCGATCGCCGCCAAACGGGGGAACCCGCCTTCTTGGCGGTGATCTGCGGGAAGGGCTACGGCTATCGGCGCCCCGATGGTGTGGTGGTGATCCCGATTGGGGCGCTGGCGCCATGAGCGACGGTTCCCTTCCCACCCTCGCGGCCCTGGAGCAGTGGGCTGCGGCCCGGGGGCTGCTGCTGCGCCTGCAGTGCCGGCCGCTGTTGGGGCTGCAGCCGCTGCGGGTGGTGGTGGCCCGTCCACGGCCCGGCGCGGCTCCGTTGCTGCTGGGCGATCTCAAGGGCTGGGCCCTGCCCCTGGCCGATGGCCTGCAGCTCGACACGATGCGCGTGCAGGGAAGCGACACCCAGCTGGTGGGGCCGTTGATCTGGTGCGCCACCTTCGCCTGGGCCCTGGAGGCCACCCCCTGCCGCCGGGCGCGGTTGCTGGCCATCCGCGACAACGACAACCAGCACCGCCGGCTGGTGCGCTATTTCCGCCGGCTGGGGTTTGCGCCGGTGCGGGAGCTGGGCGCAGCGGCACTGGATTTGCCGCTGCGCTTGGTGTGGGGCGGTTCGGGGTTGTTGATGCGCGGTGATTGCGCGGAGGGGCTGGCGCGAGCTTGGGGCCAGCTGCAACGGCGATGAGCGGCGGCTCGGCTGCCGTTGTGGTGGGCATTGATGTGGGCGGCGCCCGCAAGGGGTTCCACGCCGTGGCCCTGGGAGCTGGGGCGGTGATCGACCGCTGCCGCACGGCCGATCCCCAGGGGCTCGCCCGCTGGTGCGCGGGCCTGGGGGCTGCCTTGGTGGCGGTGGATGCCCCCGGGAGCTGGGGGGATGGTGGCGGCGCCCGGCCGGCGGAGCTGGCCTTGATGCAGGTGGGCATCCCCTGCTTCGCCAGCCCCAGCCGCGACCAGGCGCTGGGCCACCCCACCAACTACTACGGCTGGATGTTGTGTGGTGAGGCGCTCTACGGCGCCCTGGAGGCTTGCGGTTACCCGTTGGCGGATGGCCCGCCCCAGCCCGATGAGCGGCGCTGTTTTGAAACCTTCCCCCACGCCATCACCGCCCTGGCCCACCGGGCCCTGGGGCTGGGGCCGGCCCTGGCCCGCCATAAACGCCAACAGCGGCGGCAGCTGCTGGAGCGCTGCGGTGTGAACACCGCGGAGCTGCGCGGCATCGACTGGATCGATGCGGCCCTCTGTGCCCTGGCGGCGCAGCGGCTGGCGGCCGGTGCCCCCTGCAGCGTCTACGGCGCGGTGGATAGCGGGGTGGTGCTGCTGCCCTCCGCGGCGGCGTGGTAGCTGCTGCGCACCAGCGGCCCGGAGCGCACCATGGCGAACCCCAGCTCCCGGGCGATGGCCCCCAGTTGCTGGAATTCCTCGGGCGTCCAGTAGCGGGCCACCGGGATGTGGGCCAGGGAAGGGCGCAGGTACTGCCCGAGGGTGAGCCGTTGGCAATCCACCGCCCGCAGGTCCCGCAGGGTGTCCACCACTTCGTCGAACGTTTCCCCCAACCCCAGCATCAGACCGCTCTTGGTGGGGAGAGCGGGGGCCAGCTCCCGGGCGGCGGCCAGCAGGGCCAGGGAACGCCGGTAGGTGGCGCCGCGCCGCACCTCCCCCTGCAGGCGCTGCACCGTTTCCAGGTTGTGGTTGAAGCACACCGGCTGCGCCGCCAGCACGGCCGCTAATCGTTGCCGTTGGGCGGCGATCGCCTCCGCGTCGTCGCGGTGGCCGCCCCAGAAGTCGGGGGTGAGCACCTCGATCGCCACCTGGGGTTGCCGCCGGCGGATGGCGGCCATGGTGGCGGTGAACAGGCTGGCGCCGTGGTCGGCCAGGTCGTCGCGGGCCACGGCGGTGAGCACCACATAGGAGAGCCCGAGGGCCTGCACCGCCTCCGCCACCCGCTCCGCCTCCGCCCCATCCAC
>JBEIQU010000253.1:0-2743 GCA_040376355.1 Prochloraceae cyanobacterium
CCTCGCCGCCGTGGTGCGGCTTGAGCAGCGGCGCCAGGCGCATGAACTGAAGGGTGTCGCCGAGGCCCTGCTCACTCACCAACACCAACGGGCCATCCGACGGCAGCGGCGAGCCATCCCAGAGGGGCAGGGAAGGGGTGGCATGGGGCTGAATCGGCGCGGCGATGGCGGAGCGGTAGTCGTACTGCCGGAAACCCTGGCGATAGTCGCCCTGTAGCAGCAGCGGGTGGGCGAGGTTCCAGTGGGCCTCCACATAGCTGGGATCCGCCGCCAGGGCGCGCCGATACAAGGCAATCGCCTCCTCCAGGGCCCCGACCTGATTGCGCAGATTGGCCAGGTTGGTGAGGGCCTGGGGGTAGGCGGGATCCAGGCTCACCGCCGCCTGGAAACAGGCCTCGGCCTGCTGCAGCTCGCCCCGCTGCACCAGCACCTGGCCCAGGTTGTTCTGCACCACCGGGTCGTCGGGCTGCAGAGCCAGGGCCCGGCGCAACAGCGGCTCCAGTTCGCCACTGCGCTGCTGCATGGCCAGCAGGGCCGCCAGGTTGCTGTACACCGCCGGATTGCTGCTGTGGCGCTGCACCAACAGGCGGTAGCTGCGCTCGGCCCCCTCCCAGTCCCCCCGCTGCAGGCTGCGCTGGGCCTGCTGCTCGAGCTGACGCTCCTGGCGGGCCGCCGTGGAACTGGATCCCGCCCCCCCGCCAGCACCAAAGCCCTGGGACGGCGCCATCCGCCTCAGTCCCCCTGGGCGGGGTTCACCCCCAGGGCCTGCACCAGGGCCTCCGCCACGCCGCCGGCCTCCAGCAACTGCAACTCGAGACTGGCCGCCAACCGCCCCAGCCCACTGCCCCGGGGCACCACGGCCCGCCGGAACCCCAGCCGCGCCGCCTCCTGCAGCCGTTGCTCCAACTGACTGACGGGCCGCAGCTGGCCCCCCAACCCCAGCTCACCGATCAACACCGTGCCGGGGGGCAGGGTGAGGTCGCGGTAACTGGCCACCACCGCGGCGGCCACCCCCAGATCCGCCGCCGGCTCCTCCACCTCGAGGCCGCCGGCCACAGCCAGGTAGCAATCAAAGCGGGATAGGGGCAGCCCCAGGTGCTTTTCCAGCACCGCCAGGATCTGATGCAGGCGGTTGGTGCCGATGCCCGTGGCGGTGCGTCGGGGGCTGGCGTAGCTGGTGGTGCTCACCAGGGCCTGCAGATCCACCACCAGGGGCCGGGTGCCCTCGCAGGCCACGATCGTGGCGGTGCCGGCACTGGGTTCATCGCTGCCCAGGAACAACTCACTGGGGTTGAGCACCTCCGCCAGACCCTGCCCGCGCATCTCGAACACCCCCAGTTCGTGGGTGGCCCCAAAGCGGTTCTTCACAGCCCGCAGCAGCCGGTGGCTGGCGAAGCGGTCGCCCTCAAAAGTGAGCACCGCATCCACCAGGTGCTCCAGCACCTTCGGGCCCGCCAACAGGCCCTCCTTGGTCACATGGCCCACCAGCAGCAGCGCCGTGTCCTGCCGTTTGGCGATGCGAGCCAGGGCGGCGGCACACTCCCGCACCTGGGCCACCGAGCCTGGGGCACTGCCGAGCTCACCGTCGTGCAGGGCCTGGATGCTGTCGATCACCGCCACCGCTGGCCGCAGCGCCTCCAGCTCCTGCAGCACCAGCTCCAAATCGGTTTCCGAGAGCAACTGCATCCCGGCTTCTGGGGCATCACCCGAAGCCACCGCTGCCTCCTCCGGCTGCTGGTCCACCAGACGGCGCCAGCGCAACTTCACCTGCTGGGCCGACTCCTCCGCGCTCACGTAAAGCACTGAATGGCGCCTGGCCATGGCCTGGGCGCTCTGGAGCAGGAGGGTGCTCTTGCCAATGCCCGGGTCACCCCCCAGCAGCACCAGCGATCCGGGCACCAGACCGCCGCCCAGCACGCGATCCAGCTCGCCGTAGCCGCTCTGCAGGCGCTGCAGCGGCCGCTCCCCCACCGCTTGGATGGGCTCGGAACGGCGGGCCTGGGGAGGCATCGCCCCCTCGGCCGCAACGGCGACGGGGCGACGGCGACGGGTATCGGCGGCGGGGGCCGTTTGCTCCACCAGGGAATTCCAGCTGCCGCAGCTGGGGCAGCGGCCAAAGAACTGACGGCTCTGGGCTCCGCAGCTCTGGCAGACGTAGGTGCTGGTGGCCCGGGCCAAAACGATGTATGAAGAAAGGTGGCTGCCGTTGAATCCGGGGGCCTGACGACCTTTTCAGTAGGTCGAACTACTTAACCCGTCGATCCAGAGTGGCGCAATGACGGCCTCCACCGCCACATCCACAGCCCCCAGCTCCTCAGGCAAGGAAACGATCCTGGTCGTCGACGACGAAGCCAGCATCCGCCGCATCCTGGAGACACGCCTGTCGATGATTGGCTACCAGGTGGTCACCGCCAGCGACGGGGAGGAGGCCCTGGAGGCCTTCCGGCGCACCAGCCCCGACCTGGTGGTGCTCGACGTGATGATGCCGAAGCTCGATGGCTACGGCGTCTGCCAAGAGCTGCGCAAGGAATCGGATGTGCCGATCGTGATGCTCACGGCCCTGGGCGATGTGGCCGACCGCATCACGGGCCTGGAGCTGGGCGCCGATGACTACGTGGTGAAGCCCTTCAGCCCCAAGGAGCTGGAGGCCCGCATCCGCTGTGTGCTGCGGCGTGTGGAGAAGGAAGGCGGGGGTGCCGGCATCCCCAACTCCGGCATCATCCAGGTGAGCGATCTGCGCATC
>JBEIQU010000152.1:0-4637 GCA_040376355.1 Prochloraceae cyanobacterium
AGCGGCGATGGCCGCCTGCAGTTGGCCATCCGCAGCAGCCCGGAGCAGCAGCGGCAGCTGCAGACGCTGGGGCTCGAGCCCAGCGACACCCAGGGCTGGCTCAGCCTGCGGGCAGGTGACGCCCGACGCCTAAGCCTGGCCTCCCCCTGGCGACTGGTGCTTGATCTACCGCTGGGGGAGCCCCCGAATGCGGCGCAGCCCCCACGCCCACAAGGGGATCCACGCCTGCAGGCCCTGCAGGCGCAGGGCCTGCAGCTGCAGCGCCAGATCCTGAGCAGCGGCGGCCAGCAGCTGCTGGTGAACAGCGTGCAACTCGATCCGCGCCAGGTGCCGCTGGAGCTGCGCACCCTCAACCGCACCTCCGGCATGCAGGGGCTGAGCAGCCTGAACCAACTGGCCCGGCAAGGGCAGGCCCTGATCGCCATCAATGGCGGTTACTTCAACCGCGTCAATCGCCTGCCGCTGGGGGCGATGCGGGAGCAGGGGCGCTGGCTCTCGGGGCCGATCCTCAACCGTGGTGCCATCGGCTGGAGCGCGGGCGAACTGCCCCAGTTCGATCGCCTGAGCCTGGAGGAGAGCGTGGAGGACAGCCAGCAACAACGCTGGCCGATCGCCAGCGTCAACAGTGGCTATGTGCAGAAGGGGCTGGCCCGCTACACCGCCGACTGGGGGCCGCGCTACCAGGCGATCACCGGCACCGAAATGGGAGTGGTGGTGCGGGGCGGCAGCGTGCAGCAGCGCTACGAGCTCGGGGAGCTCAACAACGGCGTCCCCCTGGCGGCCGGCGATCTGCTGATCGTGGCGCGAGGGGGGGCCAACGTGCCCTGGCAGCCCGGCGATCGCCTCAGCCTGCGCAGCCGCTCCAGCAGCCCCCTGGGGCTCAAACCGCATGTGATGGGCGGCGGGCCATTGCTGCTGCAGAACGGCCGCGTGGTGCTCAATGGCCCAGCGGAGGGCTTCACTCCGGGGTTCCTGCAGCAGGGGGCCCCACGCACGGTGGTGGGCAGCGATGGCCGGCAGCTGTGGCTGATCACCCTGCAGGGGGTGAACGGGCCCGGTCCCACGCTTTGGGAAACCGCGCAGCTGCTGCGGCAGCAGGGGTTGGTGGATGCCCTCAACCTGGATGGCGGCAGCTCCACCGGACTGGTGGTCTCGAACGTGCAAACGGTGATGGGCCGCGGTGTAGCGGCGGCGGTGCACAACGGCCTGGGGCTGGTGCCACGCCAACCGGGGCCCTGACAAACTGAGCCGCGCGACCCCTTCCCCGCGATGCCCAAGGGCCATGGCCTGCAACTGACGGCCGCCGCCGCCGCCGAGCTAGGGCGCCAAGCGGCCGTGGCGGGCACCCCCGGGATGATGCACCTCGACCTGGTGGACGGCCAATGCGAGCGCTGGGTGATCCGCATCCGCCCTGGGCGGTTGGCGGGGGAACCGGTGGCCCGCGCCGACGGCATCACCCTGTTCGCCCCCGCTGACCAGAGCGCGCGGCTCACGGCCCTGGAGCTGGATTACCGCGGCGATCTCAGCGGTGGTGGATTCCTGATCCGCAGCCACCAGCCCCTGCGCATCTGCGCCTGCGGCGCCTCGTTTAGCCCCACCCCTGAGCCAGTGGCCGAAGGGGTGCCGGCGACAAAGTAATGTGGCGGATTGTCGAAAACGGTCGGTCCGCCGACCCGCATTGGCCCTGGGCCAAGCTCCGACGCCTCTCGAAACCCATCGGCCCTCGATGCCCACGATTCAGCAGCTGATCCGCAGCGAGCGGCAGCGCCTTACCCGCAAAACCAAGTCGCCCGCCCTGCGCGCCTGCCCTGAGCGCCGTGGTGTCTGCACCCGCGTGTACACCTCCACCCCCAAGAAGCCGAACTCGGCTCTGCGGAAGGTGGCCCGTGTGCGCCTGACCTCCGGTTTCGAAGTCACGGCCTACATCCCCGGCATCGGCCACAACCTTCAAGAACACTCCGTGGTGATGATCCGCGGCGGTCGTGTGAAGGATCTGCCCGGTGTTCGTTATCACATCATCCGCGGCACGCTCGATACCGCCGGTGTGAAGGATCGCCGTCAGTCGCGCTCCAAGTACGGCGCCAAGACCCCGAAAGGTTGATCCGCTGATCCGCCCCCTCTCTTCCTGACACCCGAATTCCAGGTCTATGTCCCGCCGCAACGCCGCTGAGAAGCGCCCGGTTCTGCCGGATCCCCAGTTCAACAGCCGTCTGGCCTCGATGATCGTGGCCCGGCTGATGAAGCACGGCAAGAAGTCCACGGCCCAGCGGATCCTGTCGGATGCCTTCTCGCTGATCGGTGACCGCACCGGCGCAGACCCCCTGGAGGTGTTCGAAACCGCCGTCAAGAACGCCACCCCTTTGGTAGAAGTGCGCGCCCGTCGCGTCGGTGGTGCCACCTATCAGGTGCCGATGGAAGTGCGCCAAGAGCGCGGTACCGCCATGGCCCTGCGCTGGCTGGTCAACTTCTCGCGCGCCCGCAACGGCCGCAGCATGGCCCAGAAGCTGGCCGGCGAACTGATGGATGCGGCCAACGAGGCCGGCAGTGCCGTTCGCAAGCGGGAAGAGACCCACAAGATGGCCGAGGCCAACAAGGCCTTCGCCCACTACCGCTACTGAGGCGGTTGATTGGGGCCCTGGGCGGGGCCCCGCTCAGCACGGGTCGGCTAAGACCGACTTGTAGAGTGACGCCCGCTTTTTTGTTGATTACACCCTCCGGAGACCTGACCCCGTGGCTCGCGCCTATCCCCTAGAACGCGTCAGAAATATCGGTATCGCGGCACACATTGATGCCGGTAAAACCACCACCACGGAACGGATCCTGTTCTATTCCGGTGTGGTGCACAAGATCGGTGAGGTGCACGACGGCGCCGCCGTAACGGACTGGATGGCCCAGGAGCGCGAGCGGGGCATCACCATCACCGCGGCGGCCATCTCCACCAGCTGGCGCGATCACCGCATCAACATCATTGATACCCCCGGCCACGTGGACTTCACCATTGAGGTGGAGCGCTCCATGCGTGTCCTCGACGGTGTGATCGCCGTGTTCTGCGCCGTGGGTGGCGTGCAGCCCCAGTCGGAAACCGTGTGGCGCCAGGCGGATCGCTACAACGTGCCGCGCATGGTGTTCGTCAACAAGATGGACCGCACCGGCGCCGACTTCCTGAAGGTGTACGAGCAGATCAAGGATCGCCTCAAGGCCAACGCCGCCCCGATTCAGCTGCCGATCGGCGCTGAGGGCGAGCTGAGCGGCATCATCGACCTGGTTAAGAACCGCGCCTTCATCTACAAGGATGAGCTCGGCAAGGACATCGAAGAAGCCGACATCCCCGCCTCCATGGCCGATGAGGCCGCCGAATGGCGCGCCAAGCTGATGGAAACCATCGCCGAAACCGATGAGGATCTGATCGAACAGTTCCTGGAAACCGGCGAACTGACGGAAGCGCAACTGCGCAAGGGCATCCGGGACGGTGTGCTGAAGCACGGCCTGGTGCCGATGCTCTGCGGCTCCGCCTTCAAGAACAAGGGCGTGCAGCTGCTGCTGGATGCGGTGGTGGATTACCTGCCTGCCCCCGTGGATGTTCCCCCGATCCAGGGTCTGCTGCCCGATGGCACCGAAGCGGTGCGCCCCGCCGATGACAACGCCCCCTTCAGCGCCCTGGCGTTCAAGGTGATGGCAGACCCCTTCGGCAAGCTCACCTTCGTGCGCATCTACTCCGGTGTGCTGCAGAAGGGCAGCTATGTGCTCAATTCCACCAAGGACAAGAAAGAGCGCATCTCCCGCCTGATCGTGCTCAAGGCCGACGACCGCGAGGAGGTGGATCAACTGCGGGCCGGCGACCTCGGCGCCGTCCTCGGCCTCAAGGACACCACCACCGGCGACACCCTGTGTGTGGATTCCGATCCGATCATCCTGGAATCCCTCTACATCCCCGAGCCTGTGATCTCGGTGGCTGTGGAGCCGAAGACCAAAGGCGACATGGAGAAACTCTCCAAGGCGCTGCAGTCGCTGTCTGAAGAAGATCCCACCTTCCGGGTTCGCACGGATCCGGAAACCAGCCAAACCGTGATCGCCGGCATGGGCGAGCTCCACCTGGAAATCCTGGTGGACCGCATGCTGCGGGAGTTCAAGGTGGAAGCCAACATCGGCGCACCTCAGGTGTCCTACCGCGAAACCATTCGTGGCAGCGCTAAGGGTGAGGGCAAGTTCGCCCGTCAGACCGGTGGTAAGGGCCAATACGGCCACGTGGTGATCGAAATGGAGCCCGGCGAGCCGGGTTCAGGGTTCGAATTCGTCAACAAAATTGTTGGCGGTATCGTGCCCAAGGAATACATCGGCCCGGCCGAAGCCGGCATGAAAGAAACCTGCCAATCCGGCGTGATTGCAGGTTTCCCGATGATCGATGTGAAGGTCACCATGGTGGACGGGTCCTACCATGATGTGGACTCCTCGGAGATGGCGTTCAAGATCGCCGGATCCATGGCCTTCAAAGACGGCGTCAAGAAGTGCAATCCTGTGCTGCTTGAGCCGATGATGAAGGTTGAGGTCGAGGTGCCCGAGGATTACCTCGGATCCATCATCGGCGACCTCTCCTCCCGGCGCGGCCAGGTTGAGGGTCAGTCCGTCGAAGACGGACA
>JBEIQU010000107.1:0-5811 GCA_040376355.1 Prochloraceae cyanobacterium
ACCAATGGCTAAATAGAGGGCTGAGGTCGCCGTTTTGGCTGTGGCGGTACAGCAGCCGTTGGGCCGGTACCGACCCGGATGAATACACCGCCAGCACCAGCCCTTGCCGGTGCCAGCGCCTCAGCGCTTCCGCCACATCGTCAAACAGGGGCGCGGTGATGACGCCGTTGCCATAGCCATCGGCCCAGATCCGGCCCTGCAGGTCCTTGAGGGGCGTGAGTTTGATGTCGCGGTCGATCAGCCACTGCAGGTAGGGGATCACCCGCTCAGCCATGGGTCGTGCATCGTTAGACGTAGCGCTGTGGCGCAGGGCCTGGGCCTCCGGGTGCCCATTGGCTTGCCAGTCCTGCTCCACCGCAGTCAGCAGTGCCGCCACCTCTGCGTCATCGCCATGGCGCGCCAGGTATTCCGGCAGAGCGGCGCGGGCGTAGGGGAACAGCTCCTCGGCCACGAAGCTCACTGGGCAGGTGGTGCCTTCGATGTCCAGCAGCAGATGGGTGATGGCCATGGCTCCAGCGTCGCTCAGGCGGAGAGGTGAGGCGCCACGGCCTGCAACAGCAACTGACGCCACTGCTGCTCCAGCAGAAACTCCAGAATTTCCAGATGCCGCATGGCGCTGTTCAGGTTGTCGCCCCAGGCGTAGAGGCCATGGCCGGCGATCAGCAGCCCCTGCGGGGCCTGAGCCAGCAGCGGTGCCGCCAGGGCCGAGAGGCGCTGCAGGTTTTGGTCGTTGGCCAATACCGGCAAACGCACGCTGCAGGCGTGGGTGGTGATGCCGCTGAGCCCCTTGAGCATCTCCAGATCCTTCAGCTCCAAGTGTCCTTGGGGCAGGGCCCATTGGGAGAGCAGCGTGCCCGCCTGGGAATGGGTGTGCAACACCGCTCCGGCCTGGCACTGCTCCACGATCGCCAGGTGCAGGGCCGTCTCGGCGCTGGCCTTGCCGCCGCCGCGCACCACGGTGCCGTGGTCATCCACCTCGATCAGCGCTTCCGGGGCGACGGCCCCCTTGTGCACGCCGCTCGGGGCCATCAGCAGCCGCAGCGGATTGCGCTGCAGCACGCAGCTGAAATTGCCACCCGTGCCATCGCACCAGCCGCGGCCATAGATCGCGGCCATCGCCTCGGTGAGTGCCCTGGCCGGAGCGGCGATCGCGGCCTGAGGGGCGTCGTCCACGTGAAGAGGCAGGGCGCTCCCCATCATCCAACCTGGCAGCTGGGGCACCAGTGGCTGCTGCGGCCAGCCAGTTTGTCGCGGCGCAGGGGGGTGCCACAGACGCGGCAGGGTTCACCGCCGCGTCGGTAGACCCAGGCGGCATGGCCGTAGTTGCCGTTGGTGCCGGTGAGGTCGCGGAAGTCGCTGAAGGTGGTGCCCCCGGCACCGATGCTGGTGGTGAGCACCTCCACCAGGGCGCCGTGCAGGGCCTCCAGCTGATTGGCCTGAAGCCGTCGGCAGGGGGTGTGCGGGGCGATGCGCGCCATAAACAACGACTCATCGGCGTAGATGTTCCCCACCCCCGCCACCAGCGCCTGATCCAGGAGTGCGGTTTTGATC
Organism: Prochloraceae cyanobacterium; assembly: GCA_040376355.1. GTDB lineage: Bacteria > Cyanobacteriota > Cyanobacteriia > PCC-6307 > Cyanobiaceae > Vulcanococcus. The sequence goes on from JBEIQU010000107.1 coordinate 1,552, forward strand.
GGCCGGTTGGACTCCGCCAGCCGTTGCCGCAGATAGGCCGGGCTGAACGCTGGGCTGAAGGGCTCGGGCCCCAGGCGCCGCAAGCCTGTGATCACCGTTTCCAACGGTTCGCCTGGGGGCACCCACCACATTTCGCCGAAGCTGCGGGTGTCCACGAAGCGCAGCTCCTGACCATCGCGGTTCCAGAACTGCACGCGGGTATGGCGGCAGGGCTCCTGGGGGCTGACCATCCAGAGGAACTGGCCGGTCATGCGGAGGTGCACCCCCCAGTGGCCGGCGTCGTCCCCGTCCCGTTCCAGCTCGGCCATCAGGTATTTGCCCCGCCGGTGCCAGGCCGTCACGGTGCAGCCCTCCAGGGCACTGCAAAACAGCTCCGGCAGCGGTGGTGCGGCGATGGCCCGGGCGCGCAGCACCTCCACCCGGGCGATCTGGAAGCCCACCACTTGGCGCTCCAAGCCGCGCCGCACGGTTTCCACCTCGGGAAGTTCAGGCACGGCGGTGTCGCGGGCGCAGGGTTGGGCTGGGGCCTGGGAACGGCGCTGGCAGCCTGTCACAGCAAGATCCCCGACCTGCTGTCAGGCCGGGGATCAAAAGTTCAGCCCAGCAGGCGCTCGGGGCCGAATTCAGGCCTTGTCGAGCTCGCTCTCGGCGAAGTTGTTGGTGTTGATGCCGCCCTCGGAGCCGCTCACGCCGTTGTAGTTGACCTTCTCGAAGCGCACCACCACCGGGTAGCGGATGCCGGAGGTGTCGATCGAGGCGACGGTGCCGACTTCGTTGAACCAGTAGGACTCGGGACGCTTGATGCGCACCTTGTCACCGCGGGAGATGGCCATCGCTGCGCTGGAAAGGGGTGGCTTTCAAAGGGAATGTACCTGGGGTGGGCCGGGGTTCCGGCGGGCCGTCACGAAACGTGGCACCATCGACCTCCCCTGAGCGATGCCCCATGGCCGAGGCCCCCTCCTTCAGCCTCGACTTGCCGGATCCCGAGAGCGACAGCATCAGCTCCATGGAGTTCCTGGCCCGCATCGAGGAGGCCTGGGCCATCTGTGATCGCTTTGATCTGCAGACAGAAATTTGGCGCGGCCGCATCCTCAAGTCGGTGCGCGATCGGGAGCGCCGCGGCGGTGAGGGCCGCGGTGGTGGTTTTTTGCAGTGGCTGCGGGAGCAGGAGATCAGCAAGACCCGCGCCTATGCCCTGATCCAGCTGGCTGAATCCGCCGACCAGATGCTCGGCGAGGGGGTGCTGGAACTCACCAGCGTTAACAACTTCTCCAAGCGGGCCTTCATGGAAACGGCCCAGGCCGATCCGGAGGTGCAGCTGATGATCGGCGAGGCGGCCAACGACGGCCAGCAGATCACCCGCAAGCAGGTGCGTCAGCTCACCGACGAATTCACGGCGGCCACCAGCCCCCTGCTGCCGGAGGAGATCCGCCAGCGCACCGCCGACAACCTGCTGCCACCGCGGGTGGTGGCCCCCTTGGTGAAGGAGTTGGCCAAGCTGCCGGAGGGGCAGCAGGAGGATCTGCGCCAGGTGCTGCGCGATGAGCCGGAGCTGGATCGGGTCAAAGATGTGACCAGCACGGCCCGCTGGCTGAGCAAGGCCTCCGAAGCGGGGCTGGCGGTGCGCGCCTTCCAGCAGGGGGAACTGGATCTGGAGAAGGCCATGCAGGAGGCCCTGCGGCTTGATGCCCTCGGCCTATTGGCGGATGCGGTGGGTCAGGCCCAGGCCCTGGAGGCGGCCGTGCTCAAGCTGCACACCAGCTGGCGCCGGCTGAATGGCCTGCAGGAGCGGCTGTGGGTGGAGAGCGGCAGCAGCACCCCCCATCTGCGGGAGCTGCTCAATGCCCTGCAGACCCTCAGCGGTAACACCATGCGCGTCTCCCTCGGGGAGCTAGCCGGTGGCAAGCGTGTGCGGCTGCAGCTGGTGGAGGAGGCCCCCGATCAACTGGAGGCGCCACCCCTGCCGGTCATGGTCCAGGCCGGTTGAGGGGGACCCCTTGACCGTCGGCGGGGCGCCCGATGCCCTGGAGCAGGCGCTGCAGACCCACTTCGGCTGGAGCAGCTTTCGGCCGGGACAGCGGGAGGTGATTGAGGCCCTATTGGCAGGGCGTGACTGCCTGGCGGTGCTCCCCACCGGGGCGGGGAAATCCCTCTGTTATCAGCTGCCGGCCCTGGTGCGGGGTGGGTTGGTGCTGGTGATTTCGCCGTTGGTGGCCCTGATGGAAGACCAGGTGCAACACCTGCAGCGCCGCGGGATCGCCGCCGCCTGTCTGCATCGGGGCCTGGATCCGGCCCGGCGCTGGGACCTGCTGGCCCGGGTGCGCAGCAACCGCCTGCGGCTGCTCTACCTGGCGCCGGAGCGTCTGCAGGTGGAGGCCACCCGCCAGCTGCTGGAGGAGCTGCAGGACGACGGCCGCTTGGTGGGGGTCGCCATTGATGAGGCCCACTGCATCAGCGCCTGGGGCCATGACTTCCGCCCCGACTACCGCCGGCTGGGGCAGTTGCGCCGCCTCTGCCCGGGGGTGCCGGTGGTGGCCCTCAGTGCCACCGCCGCGCCACGGGTGCGGGCGGATCTGATCCGCCTGCTGGAGCTGCGGCGCCCACTGATCCAGGTGCGCTCCGCCCGCCGCGACAACCTGGCCTACGCCATGCGCCGCCGTCCGGAGGACCCCCTGCCGGAGGTGCTGGCGGCGTTGGAGCAGGCCCGTGGGGCGGTGTTGATCTATGCCCGTACGCGCCGGTCGGTGGAGGCCTGGGCGCGGCGCCTCACCGAGGCGGGGGTCGAAGCCATCGCCTACCACGCGGGCATGGATCCGGAGAGCCGGGCCCTGGCCCTCACCCATTTCCAGGAGCACCCCTCACCGGTGCTGGTGGCCACGGTGGCCTTCGGCATGGGGGTGGATCGGCCCGATGTGGGGTTGGTGCTGCACCTGGATCTGCCCTCCAGCCCCGAGGGCTACCTGCAGGAGTCCGGGCGGGCGGGGCGCGATGGCTTGCCCGCCCAGTGCCTGGTGCTGTTCCGTCCGGGGGATCGCACCAGCCTGGCCCGGGCGATCCGTGCCGGCGTTCGGGAGGCGGGCGATGACCCCGATGAGCAGCGGCGGGCTGAGTTGGCTCAGCAACAGCTGCGGCGCATGGAGGCGGTGGCCGAGGGCCCCGGCTGCCGTGAGCAGGCATTGCTCTTGGCCGTGGGGGAGCTGGTGCCCCCCTGCGGCCGTTGCGACCGCTGCCTCGGTCGTCCCGACCTGGTGGATTGGTCCGAGCCGGCGGCAGAGCTGCTCGCGCTGCTGGAGCAGCGCAGTGGCCTCGATCTGCGCCGCCTCGGGGAAGCGCTGGCCCGGGCTGAGGGCGAAGCGGAGGGCGAAGCTGAGGGGGCGGAGCAGGATCGCTGGCGCTGGCTGGCGCGGCGGCTGGTGCAGGAGGACCTGCTCAGCGAAAGCGATGACGGCAGCCAGCGGCTCTGGCTCAAGCCCGCGGGCCGCCGCTTCCTGCAGCAGCCCTGGAGCCTGAAACTGGCGGCTTGATCAGCTGCCCTTGGCTTTGCAGAGGTCGTTGATCAGTTGCTGTTCGAAGTCGCTTTGGGGGGCATCCCAGGTTTTCCAGGCGCCCGACTGACCGGTGGCGTTCAGGCGCTTGGCGTTGCAGTTGATCGCCAGATAGAGGGGCTGCCCGTCGCTGTTGAGGCTGGGGGCCACGTAGCTGCCGCCCATGGGCATCCAGTTGGCCCAGTCCACCTGCAGGGGCCCGTAGCTGCGCCAGTCGGGGGATGCACTCTTGGCCGCCTTGGCGGGGGCTGGTTTGGCGGCCACGGCCACGGGCTTGGCGGCCACCACCGGCTTGGCGGCTGGGGCGGGGGTCGCGGCCTGAACGGGTGCCGTGCTTTGCACCGGTGCTGCAGTTTGCACCGGTGCAGCGGTCTTGACGGGCTTTTCGATCACGGCTTTCACCGCCACCGGCTGCTCTGCCACTGGCTTGGCAGCCACCGGTTTGGCGGCCACTGGCTTTTCAGCAACCGGCTTTTCAGCAATGGGCTTCTCGGCAGCGGGCTTGACGGCCACGGCCGGGGCCTTCACCGCTGGTTTGGCGGCGGGTTTGGCCGCAGCGGTGCTCACCGGCTTTGGCTTGGGTTTGGCCGCCAGCGGCCGGCTTGGGGCGCGCAGCTTCAGGGTGGTGCCCACCATCAGCTCATCGGGATTGCTGAGGCCGTTGAGGGCCACCAGGCGCTCCATCGGGATGCCGTAGCGATCCGCAATCACCGAG
>JBEIQU010000196.1:0-3862 GCA_040376355.1 Prochloraceae cyanobacterium
AGGCCGGTACGGGCGTCCTGCCCCAGCAGGCCGCCGTTGCCGGTGAGGGCAATGCCGGCACCGAGGCGCAGTTGATCACTACGGTTGCTGCTGCAGCTGGCCAGCACGCCGCCGAGGGCCACAACGGCCAAGGCCAGGGGGAGCGAGCGCAGGGGGCGATGCGGTTGCTGGGGAGCCATCGGATCAGGGCAGCAGGGCAAAGCGGCCACTGCGGCCGTCGGGGTTCATGCGCACCTGGGCCACGAAGAAGTCCTTCTGCACCACCTCACCATCGGGGGTGAAGTGGATGTCTCCGAGGGGCGTTTGGTAGGTGCCGCTCAAGATGGCATCCATCAGCCCCTTGCGGGCCTCGGCCACGGTGAGCGTCTTGAGGGGACGCTGGGCGTTGAGCCGTTGCAGGGCGTCGCCGATCACCTGCAGCGCCGTGTAGGCCTGGGCCGTGAGCTGGGGTGGAATCACCGGGCCACGGCCGCTGCGGGCCTGGTTGGCGGCAAAGGCCCGTACGAAGGCGCGGTTCACTGGTGTATCGAGTTCAGGGCTGTAGGCCTGGGCGATCAGCAGGCCGTCGCAGTACTTCTGGCAGATCGGATAGATGTTGGGCGTGTTCATGCCGTTGCCCACCACCACCGTGCCGCGGTAGCCGAGTTCCCGCAGTTGGCGCACCAGGTTGCCGCCATCCACCGCCTGCAGGCTCAGCACGATCAAATCGGGCTTCAGCGCCAGGGCGGCGCTGATCTGGTTCTGAAAGTCGTTGTCGGCCAGTTGGGTGCGTTGCACCGTGATCGGCTTGAGCCCCTTGGCGCTGAGCACCTTCTGGAAAATGGTGGTCTCGGCGGTGCTGTAGGCGTCGTCCTGGGCATAGAACACGGCCGCCCGGCGGATCGTGGGGTGCAACGCCAAGGCCTTGGCGATCGACAGCGGAGCGATGACCGAGCTCTGGGCCGACACACGGCTGATGAAGTGCCCGATCTGGGGGATGCCGGTGGCCGTGTTGGAGGGGGCCACCACGGGCATGCCGCGCCGTTGGGCGATGGGGTCGGCGGCAAAGGCCTGTTGCGACAGGGTGGGCCCGATCACCGCCAGCATGCCGCGGTTGATCTGCAGGGTCATGGCGGCGTTCGCCCCCGGGTCGTCGCTGCCGCTGTCTTCGATCGCCAGGCGTAGGGGCGTGCCACCGATGCCGCCGCTGCCGTTGAGCTGGGCCAGGGCCAAGTTGAGGCCCAGCCGCTGATCCTGGCCATAGACGTTGGCGTTGCCGCTCAGGGCCAGTACCGCTCCCACCGGCACACCGCCCTGCAGGTTCACCGGCCCTTGGGCCGCCGGATCACCGCCACGGCAGCCCCCCAGGGCCAGCCCCCCCAGCAGGGCAGCGAACCAGGCCCGGGGGCGACGGCTCAGGGCAAGGCGCAGCACGGGGCGGAGCAAGGTCTGGGCTCAGGCCACCGCCGCGAAGCAGTCGCGGAAGGCGGCAATGGTGGTGTCGATGTCCTCGTCGGAATGGGCCAGGGAGGTGAAGCCGGCCTCGAAGGCGCTGGGGGCCAGGTAGATGCCGCGCTCGAGCATGGCGCGGTGCAGCTTGCCGAAGCGGGCGGTGTCCGCTGCCTTGGCCTCCTCGAAGTTGCGCACGGGGCCTTCGCACAGGAAGAAGCCGAACATGGCGCTGATCGAGCCGCCGGTGATCGGCAGGCCGGCGCTGCGGGCGCCCTCGAGGATGCCGTTGATCAGGCGGCTGGTGATCGCCTCCAGGCGCTCATAGGTGCCGGGCTGCTTGAGCAGCTCGAGGGTTTTGATGCCGGCGGTCATGGCCAGCGGGTTGCCGCTCAGGGTGCCCGCCTGATACATGGGGCCGGCGGGGGCCACCATGGCCATGATGTCGGCCCGGCCGCCGTAGGCGCCCACCGGCAGACCGCCACCGATCACTTTGCCCATGGTGGTGAGGTCCGGCGTGATGCCGAACTTGGCCTGGGCGCCGCCGTAGCTAATCCGGAAGCCGGTCATCACCTCGTCGAACACCAGCAGGGCGTCGTTGTCTTTGGTGAGTTCGCGGATGCCTTCCAGGAACCCGGGCTCCGGGGTGATGAAGCCGGCGTTGCCCACCACGGGCTCGAGGATCACGCCGGCGATCTCACCGGGATTCTCGGCGAACAGCTGTTTGACGGCCTCCAGATCGTTGTAAGGGGCGGTGAGGGTGCTGGCGGCGGTGGTGCGGGGCACCCCGGGGGAGTCGGGCAGGCCCAGGGTGGCCACGCCGGAGCCGGCCTTCACCAGGAACATGTCCGCGTGGCCGTGGTAACAGCCCTCGAACTTGATGATCTTTTCGCGGCCGGTGAAGGCGCGCATCAGCCGCAGCACCGACATGCAGGCTTCGGTGCCGCTGTTGACGAAGCGCACCATCTCCACCGAGGGCACCGCCTCGATCACCAGTTCGGCGAGGGTGTTCTCCAAGGCGCAGGGGGCGCCGAAGCTGGTGCCCTTATCAAGGGCCTCGTGCAGGGCGGCCAGCACGTCGGGGTGGGCGTGGCCGCAGATCGCCGGGCCCCAGCTGCCGATGTAATCGATGTAGCGGTTGCCGTCCACGTCCCAGGCGTAGGCGCCCTTGACCCGGTCAAACACGATCGGTTGGCCGCCGACGGAGCGGAAGGCACGCACCGGGGAGCTCACGCCTCCGGGCATCAGCTTCTGGGCGGCACTGAACAGGTCCTGGGACCGGGAGGTGTTGTGCACGGGTGCCGAAACAGGGGCCGAGGTCAAAACGGAATCCGTAGACGGAGCTTGAGCGTCGCCCATCCTTACGCAATCACGGCCCCTGCGGTCCAGTGCCGGGGGGGCTCGTTAAGGTCTTGCCATCGCCGTCCCCCCTGTGACCCCTGACTGGCGCTTGGATTGGGCCCAGATCGAGCGCCAGCTGCGGCCGTTGTTGCCGGAGCGGGCTGTGGTGGCCAAACGTCAGGAGTTGCTGGCCTACGACTGCGATGGCCTGACCCTGCATCGCCATCAGCCGCCGTTGGTGGTGCTGCCGGAAACCACCGAACAGGTGGCGGCGGTGGTGCGCTGCTGTGCGGAGCTGGGGGTGCCATTCATCGCCCGGGGCAGTGGCACCGGCCTCTCCGGCGGTGCCCTGGCGGAGCAGGAGGCGGTGGTGATCGCCACCAGCCGCATGCGCAAGGTGTTGGAGGTGGACTTGGCCAACGAGCGGATCACCGTGCAGCCGGGGGTGATCAACAGCTGGGTCACCCGCGCCGTGGCCGGCGATGGCTTCTATTACGCCCCCGACCCCTCCAGTCAGGTGGCCTGCAGCATCGGGGGCAACGTGGCCGAAAACTCCGGCGGCGTGCACTGCCTCAAATACGGGGTCACCAGTAACCACGTGCTGGCCATGGAGGTGGTGCTGCCGGACGGCAGCGTCACCACCCTGGGGGGCAGCCTGCCGGAGATGGGTGGCCTCGATCTGCGCGGGGTGTTCATCGGCAGTGAAGGCACCCTCGGCATCGCCACGGCCATCACCCTGCGGCTGCTGCGCACCCCCCAGACGGTGGCGGTGTTGCTGGCGGATTTCGCCTCCATGGAAGCGGCCGGCGAGGCGGTGCGCTTGATCACCGGCGCCGGGGTGCTGCCGGCGGGGATGGAGATGATGGATCGCCCCTGCATCCATGCCGTCAACGACTTCTTCGGGGTGGATGAGTACCCCCGCGAGGCGGCGGCGGTGCTGCTGATCGAGCTGGATGGCCATGCGCTCGAGGTGAAGGAATCGGTGGAGCTGGCCAGCCGCCTCTGCCTGGAGGCGGGGGCGGGGGCGGTGCGCGAGGCCTGGACCGAGGAGGCCCGGGCGCGGCTGTGGAAGGGGCGCAAGAGCGCCATCTCG
>JBEIQU010000074.1:0-7551 GCA_040376355.1 Prochloraceae cyanobacterium
AGGCGGCCATGTTGTTCACCGCCCGCTCCCCTCAGGGGGGCTGGCGGCTGAACACCCTGCTGGCCACCACCCACATCCCACTGGCCGCCGTACCCGGCAGCCTCAGTCCGGAACGCATCGGCGCCAAGCTCGATCTGCTGCTGCAGTTCTGCCAGCGCTTCCAACCGCAGCCGCGGCTGGCGGTGGCCGGCCTCAACCCCCACGCCGGCGAGGCGGGAACGTTGGGCCAGGAGGAGCAGGCCTGGTTGAACGCCTGCCTTGAAGAGTGGCAGCGGCAGCACCCCCAGGCCAGGCTGATGGGGCCCCTGCCCGCCGACAGCTGCTGGCTGGAGGCCGCCAAGGCCTGGCGGGGCGACGGCACGGCCGAAGCGGCCGATGGCTACCTAGCGCTGTATCACGACCAGGGATTGATCCCAGTGAAATTGCTGGCGTTCGATCAAGCGGTGAACACCACCCTGGGGCTGCCGTTCCTGCGTACCTCACCGGACCACGGCACCGGGTTGGCCATTGCAGCCCTGGGCATCGCCAGGGCCGAGAGCATGCGTGCGGCCCTGGAGGCCGCCCTGGAACTGGCTTAGCCGGGCTTCACCCGCATCAGCACCTGGCCGAATTCCACCGGGGTGCCGTTCTCCACCAGGATCTCCACCACCTCGCCGCTCACCTCGGACTCCAGCTCATTCATGAGCTTCATGGCCTCGAGGATGCACACGGTTTGGCCCACGCTGATGCGCGCCCCCAGCTCCACGAAGGAGGGATCCCCCGGGGAAGGGGCCCGGTAGAAGGTGGCCACCATCGGGGCGGTGATCTCCACCAGGTCGCCGCGCACGGCGGGGGCCGCCGGCGGAGCCGCAGAGGGGGCCACGGGAGCTGGCGCTGCTGCCGGCAGGGGAGCCGACATGGCGGGCGCCGCCTGCATCACCACCTGGGGATGGCTGGCGGGCAGGTTGCGGCGCAGTTCGAGCCGGAAGTCGTCGCCTTCGAGCTTGAGCTCCTGGATGTCGCTGTCGCCGAGCAGGGCGATCAGATCGCGCAGTTGGCTGTGATCGAGTTGCATGGCGATCAGTTCTCGCGGCCGAGGTAGCTATCGGTACGCGTGTCGATCTTGATCTTTTCGCCGATCGAAAGGAAGAGGGGCACCATCACTTGTGCGCCGGTTTCCACAATGGCGGGCTTGGTGCCACCGGTGGCGGTATCACCCTTCACCCCGGGGTCGGTCTGGGTGATTTCCAGCACCACGGAGTTGGGCAGTTCCACCTCGAGGGGCTTGCCGTTCCAATACACAACGTTCACCTCCATGCCCTCCTTGAGGTACTTGCGCTGATCGCCGATCTGCTTGGCGGTCAGGCGGGTTTCCTCGTAGGAGGCCATGTCCATGAAGACGTAGTCATCGCCTTCCATGTAGGTGTGCTGGAGCACCGCTTTTTCCAGCTGGGCCTGGGGAAGGGTTTCACCCGCGCGGAAGGTTTTCTCCACCACGTTGCCGCTCTGAACCGCCTTCAGCTTGGTGCGCACAAAGGCCGATCCCTTGCCGGGTTTGACGTGCAGGAACTCGACCACACGCCAGACCTGGCCGTCGATTTCAATCGTCGTGCCGGTGCGAAAGTCGTTGCTCGAGATCATCCCGGCCGAACGGTTCAGGCGGGATCATACGGCTGTGCCAGAGTCCCGGCAGAGACAAGGCTGCAGCATGGATCTCAAGGGCTGGCTCCCCCTCGGCTCCGCCCTCCGGGCACTCCCTTGGGCCTTGCGTGGTGCCCTGGGGATGGCACTCACACTGTTGCTCACCAGCCTGCCCCTCGGGGCCGCGGCCTGGGCCGCCCTGCCGCCCGGTAACGCCGTGACCGATCCGGCCGCCATCCTGCGCGATGCCCTGCCGATTCAGCAGGGAGACCTCCAAGACCTGCAGCACCGGCTGGAGAGCACCAGCGACGATCTGCGGGCCAAACGCTGGACGGCCCTGGCGAGCACGGTGCGCCGCAGCCAGACGCTGCTGAACACCCGCAGCGCGCCGATCCTGGCCAGCCTGCCCCAGGCGGATCAAGCCACCGGTGCCCAGCTGCTGGAGCAGCTGCAGACCCAGCTCCAGACCCTGGCGGCCTCCAGCGACGCAGCCGATCGCGATGCCTTCCTGGGCGACCGACGTGCCGCCCTCACCACCGTGGGCCAACTGGAAGCCCTGCTGGTGGGCGACTTCCCGTTCACGATCCCGGCTGAATTCGACAACCTGCCGCGCTTGCTGGGCCGCGCCACCGTGGCGATCGACACCACAAAGGGGCCGCTGACCGCCGTGGTGGATGGCTACAACGCGCCACTCACGGCCGGAGCCTTCGTGGATCTGGTGCAGAAAGGCTTCTATGACGGCCTGCCATTCACCCGCGCCGAAGACTTCTACGTACTCCAGACCGGCGACCCCAAGGGGAGCGACACCGGCTACATCGATCCCAAGACCAAGGCCGAACGGCACGTGCCGCTGGAGATCCGGGTACCGGGTGAAGCGCAGCCCTTCTACAACCAAACCTTCGAAGACCTGGGGATGTTCAAGGCCACCCCAGTGCTGCCGTTCGCCACCCTCGGCACCCTGGGCTGGGCCCACTCCGATGAAGCCCTCGACGACGGCTCCTCCCAGTTTTTCTTCTTCCTGTACGAAGCCGAGCTGACCCCCGCCGGCCTCAACCTGGTGGATGGCCGCTACGGCGCCTTTGGCTACGTGGTGGACGGCTTCGACGTGCTGGAGGAGCTGGGCGTGAGCGACGGCATCGTGAAGGCCCGGGTGATCGAAGGGGGCGACAATCTGAAGGCCCACGCCTGATCCCGTGCTGCTGCGCGACCTGGGGGAATGGGAGCTGCTGAGGCGGCTGGCGGCCTACGCCCCCCCAGGCCAACTGGAGGATGACGCAGCGATCCTGCAGCCCGACTCCTGGACCGCAACCGCGCCCCTGGTGGTCAACACCGATGTGCTGGTGGAAGGGGTCCACTTCAGCGACACCACCATGGGGCCGGCGGATCTGGGCTGGCGGGCCGCGGCGGCCAACCTCTCCGATCTGGCGGCCACGGGTTGCGGCAGCGTGGTTGGCCTCACAGTGGGGCTGGTGGCTCCGGCCGAAACACCCTGGGCCTGGGTTGCAGGGGTCTATGAGGGGCTGAGCCTTGCCCTGCGCACCTACGGCGGCCAGCTGTTGGGGGGCGACTGCAGCGGCGGCCTGCAGCGGATGCTGGCGATCACAGCCCTGGGGCGGATCGGCCCTGGGGCGATCCGCCGGGGCGATGGCCAAGCGGGTGATTGGCTGGTGTGCACAGGGCCCCATGGCCTCAGCCGCTTGGGGCTGGCCTTGCTCCAGCAGGAGTTGGCGGCGGAACACGCCGATGCCCTCAGCCCTGGGCTGCGGCAGCGGGCCATCGAGGCCCACCGCCGCCCCAAACCCCGCCTGGATGCGGTGACAGCCCTGGCCCGCAGCCAGCCCCCCGGCAGACCCTGGCGGGTGGGGGGCACCGACAGCAGCGATGGCCTGGCGGCGGCGGCGGCCCACCTGGCGCGCGGCGCCGGCTGCATCGCCGAGCTCGACCACAACAACCTGCCCATCGACCCGGAGCTGGCCGCACTGCCCCAGGGGGAACGCTGGTGCCTGGCGGGCGGCGAAGACTTCGAACTGGTGCTGGCCCTGGAGCCCACCTGGGCTCAAGCCCTGATCGAAACCCTGCCGGGCTGCCGCCAGATCGGCCAGCTCCGACCCCCCACCGGCGCCGCGGGCTCCCTGCTGTGGCAGGGCAGCAACCAACCCCTCGAGGGCAGCACGGGTTACAGCCACTTCTGAGGGCGACGGGGCCTGGGCGGCCACCCATCGGGAGCCACAAAAAAGCCGCCCGTAGGGCGGCAGAGGGGTGCAAAACGCTGATCAGGGCAGCTCAGCGGCTCATGTCCAGTTCTTGGCCACAATCTCGGCCAGGTCGACCACGCGCTGGCTGTAGCCCCACTCGTTGTCGTACCAGCAGATCACCTTCACCATGTTGCCGCCCATCACCAGGGTGAGATCGGAGTCCACGATGGTGCTTTCGTCGGTGCCGGCGTGGTCGCTGGACACCAGGGGCAGATCGCAGTACTTGATGATCCCCTTCATGCCGTTCTCGGAGGCGGCCTTCAGCACGGCGTTCACCTCCTCTTTGGTGGTCTCGCGGCTGATCTCCAGCACCATGTCGACCACCGACACGTTCGGGGTGGGCACCCGCAGGGCGATCCCACTCAGCTTGCCCTTCATGGGCGGATACACCAGGGCCACCGCCTTGGCGGCGCCGGTGCTCGTTGGCACGATGTTCACGGCGGCGGCGCGGGCACGGCGCAGGTCGCGGTGGGCGGCATCGAGGATGCGCTGGTCACCCGTGTAGCTGTGGGTGGTGGTCATCGTGCCCTTGACGATGCCAAAGGCTTGGTCGAGCACCTTGACGACCGGCGCCATGCAGTTGGTGGTGCAGCTGGCGTTGCTGAGGATGTCCCAGTCCTCATGGCGGTACTGGTCGGCATTCACGCCCACCACGAAGGTGCCCACCTTGGCGCCCTTGCCGGGGGCCGTGAGAATCACCTTCTTGGCCCCGGCTTCGAAGTGCTTGCTGGCACCGACGTCGTCGTTGAACACACCGGTGGACTCGATCACCAGATCGACGCCCCACTCCTTCCAGGGGAGGTTGGCCGGGTTGCGGTCGTAGAAGGTTTTGATCGTCTTGCCGTTGATGACGATCGTGTCCTCGGTGGTGGTCACCTCTGCATTGCGCAGGGGGCCGAGCATCGAGTCGTACTTGAGCAGGTGGGCGTTGGTGTTCGTGTCACCGGAGCCGTTGATGCCCACCACCTCAATGCCGGTGTTGGCACCACGGCTCAGCCAGCAGCGCATGAAGTTGCGACCGATGCGGCCGAATCCGTTGATCGCAACCTTCAAGGTCATGGCAGAACGCAGCCGAGGCCGCTCGCAAGGGGGATTTGGCCGCCGATCATACCGAGATCGCTGTCTGTCCCCAGATGGGGACAACGGGCCCGGCGAGACAAGCAGGGGTTCTCGGCTTAGCGTCGCCGCAGGCTTGGAGACGCCCTTGGGTCAGCAGCTGGATCGCCACCAACCCGTGCACTTCATCGGCGTCGGTGGGATCGGCATGTCGGCCATCGCCGGGATCCTGGCGGACCGCGGCTATGCGGTGAGCGGCTCCGACCCCCGCGACAACGCGGTGCTGCAGGACCTGCGCAGCCGCGGCGTGCGCGTCTTCCGCGAACAGAGCGCCGCCACCATCAACGCCATCCGCAGCGGCACCTCCACCCCGCCACTGGTGGTGGTGAGCTCAGCGGTGCCGGCCGACAACCCCGAGCTGGAGGAGGCGCGCCGCTCCGGCCTGCAGGTTCTGCATCGCTCCGATGTGCTGGCGGCCCTGATTGCCGACCAGCGCAGCGTGGCCGTGGCCGGCAGCCACGGCAAAACCACCACCAGCACGTTGATCGCCAGCCTGCTGCACGCCACCAACCACGACCCCACCGCCGTCATCGGTGGGGTCGTGCCCGCCTTCGGCAGCAACGGCCGCAATGGCCAGGGGGCCCTGCTGGTCGCTGAGGCGGACGAATCCGACGGCACCCTGGTGAAATTCCAGGCCTGGCTCGGGGTGATCACCAACCTGGAGCTGGACCACACCGACCACTACCCCGACCTGGCGGCACTGATCGCCACCCTGCAACGCTTCGGCCGCGGCTGCCAGCAGCTCCTCGCCAACCGCGACTGCCCGATCCTGCGGGGGCAATTTGAGGCCAGCCATTGGTGGTCGATCCGCGAGCCTGAGGGGGTGGCCTTTGCCGCCATCCCCGAGCAGCTGGGCGGAGACGGCACCGTGGCCACCTTCTACGAAAACGGCATTGCCGTAGGGCGTTTCACGCTGCCGCTGCCCGGGCTGCACAACCTCAGCAATGCGGTGGCCGCCATGGCCGCCTGCCGGCTGCACGGGGTGTCGTTTGCGGAATTGCGCCGGGCTGTGGAGGGGCTGCAGGCCCCCGGCCGCCGCTTCGACTACCGCGGCACCTGGCATGGCCGCCAGGTGGTGGATGACTACGCCCACCACCCCAGCGAAGTGGACGCCACCCTGGCCACCGCCCGGCTGATGGTGAGCAGCGGCCGCACCACCCTGCCGGAAACACCCCAGCGCCTACTGGCCATCTTTCAACCCCACCGCTACAGCCGCACAGCGGAATTTCTCGAGCCCTTCGCCCAGGCCCTCTGCCAGGCCGATGCGGTGATCCTGGCTCCCCTCTACGCCGCGGGGGAAGCTCCGCTGCCGGGAATCTCCAGCGAAGCCCTGGCGGCGGAGATCCAACGGCTCAGGCCGGAACTGCCGATCACGGTGAGCACCAGCCTCGATGGGCTCACCGATGCAGTGGTGGAGCACAGCCAACCCGGCGACCTGGTGCTGGCCATGGGTGCCGGCGATGTGAACGGTTTGTGGAGCCGCCTGCAGCAACGCCAGGAGCGCTCCGCCGCCCTACCGCTGGCGGCCTGAAGGCGGTGACCCCCACCGCTCCATTGGGTCTGCGCCGGGCCGTGGGGCTGGCGGACTACACCACCTGGCGGGTGGGAGGCGAAGCCCAGTGGTTTGCCGAACCGGAGAACCGCGAGCAGCTGCAGGCGCTGCTGGCCTGGGCCCACCAGGAGCAGCTCCCCTGGGGGGTGATCGGCGCTGGGTCCAACCTGTTGATCAGCGACCAGGGGCTCCCCGGGCTGACCCTCTGCAACCGGCGCCTGCAGGGGCTGGTCCTGGAGGCCAGCAGCGGCCTGATCGAAGCCGAGGCTGGCGAACCGATTCCGTCCCTGGCGCGGCGGGCCGCCCGCGCCGGGTTGGCGGGCCTGGAATGGTCGGTGGGCATCCCCGGCACCGTGGGCGGCGCCGCGGTGATGAACGCCGGAGCCCAGGGGGGGTGCACCGCCGAGGTGTTGCGCAGCGTCACCGTGGTTGACCCGCAGCGGCCGGAGGCACCGTTTGAGCTGACGGCGGACCAGCTGGACTTTGCCTACCGCCACAGCCGCCTGCAGCTGGAACCCCTGGTGGTGCTGGCGGCCCGCTTCCAACTCCAACCCGGCCAGGACCCGGCCGCGGTGAGCCAGCGCACCAGTGCCAACCTGCACAGCCGCACCAGCACCCAGCCCTATCAGCAGCCCAGCTGCGGCAGCGTGTTCCGCAATCCCGAACCCCAGAAGGCCGGTCAGCTGATCGAGGCGCTCGGCCTGAAGGGGTTGAAGGTGGGGGGGGCGGAGGTGTCACCGATCCACGCCAATTTCATCGTCAACACCGGTGGCGCCACCGCGGCCGACATCGATCAGCTGATCGCCGCGGTGCAGCAACGGGTGAGGGCTGCCCATGGCATCGCCTTGCACCCCGAGGTGAAACGGCTGGGGCCGTTCGAGGGCATCGCCCTGGCGGCCTGAAGCACCACGTAGCCTGCGCCCAATCCAGTACCCCCGCCATGGCCGGATTCGGACTGCCCAACTTCGGCCAGCTCACCGAGGCCTTCAAAAAAGCTCAACAGATCCA
>JBEIQU010000108.1:0-5737 GCA_040376355.1 Prochloraceae cyanobacterium
GGGCTTCTGCCCGCCTGAGCGCTCCGTGTTCCCCTGCCTGGATCGCCACATCTCCCAGGCGGAAGGCCGGGTGATCATCACCACCTTCGCCAGTTCCATCCATCGTGTGGCGATGATCCTGGAGCTCGCCCTCAAGAACGGCCGCAAGGTGGGCCTGTTGGGCCGCTCCATGCTCAACGTGATCGCCAAGGCCCGTGAGTTGGGCTACATGCGCGCTCCGGATGATCTGTTCGTGCCGATCAAGCAGATTCGCGATCTGCCTGACCGTGAAACCCTGTTGCTGATGACCGGCAGCCAAGGGGAGCCGTTGGCTGCGCTGAGTCGTATCTCCCGCGGGGAACACCCGCAGGTGCAGGTGAAGACCTCGGACACAATCATCTTCTCCGCCAGCCCCATCCCCGGGAACACCATTTCCGTGGTGAACACCATCGACCGGCTGATGATGCTGGGGGCGAAGGTGGTCTACGGCAAGGGCGAAGGCATTCACGTGTCTGGCCACGGCTTCCAGGAAGACCAGAAGCTGATGCTGGCTCTCACCAAGCCGAAGTACTTCGTGCCGGTGCACGGCGAGCACCGCATGCTCGTGTGCCACAGCAAAACCGCCCAGTCGATGGGCGTGCCTGCGGAAAACATCCTGATCATCGACAACGGTGATGTGGTGGAACTCACCCCCGATTCGATCGGCACGGGTGAACCGGTGAAGGCCGGCATCGAGCTGTTGGATGCCTCCCGCAACGGCATCGTCGACGCCCGGGTGCTCAAGGAGCGCCAGCAGCTGGCGGAGGACGGCGTGATCACGATGCTGGCGGTGATCAGCACCGACGGGGTGATGGCGGCGCCGCCGCGGGTGAACCTGCGCGGTGTGGTCACCGCCGCCGATGCCCGCAAGCTCAGCCTCTGGGCCGAGCGGGAGATCACCTGGGTGCTGGAGAACCGCTGGCAGCAGCTGTCGCGCAACAGCGGTGGCAAGGCCCCGGATGTGGACTGGATGGGCGTCCAGCGAGAGATCGAGATCGGCCTGCAGCGCCGCCTGCGCCGTGAACTGCAGGTGGAGCCGTTGATCATCTGTCTGGTGCAGCCCGCTCCGGGCGGCACCCCCGCCTACAAGGGCCGTGCCGACGCCGAGCCCGACACCCGTCCCGCCCCCCGCGGCGGCCGCGGTGGTGGGCGCGACGACCGCCGGGAGCGCCCCGAGCGGGTGGACCGCGGCCCGCGGGTGGAGGTCCGCTCGGAGCAACGCGCCGATCGCTCGGCCCCGGCTCCGGAGCCCCGCCGCGAACTGGCGGCCGTGGGTGCCGCAGCCCCCGCTCCCGCCAAGGTGGAAGAGCCCGAACTGGAGGGCCGCACCCGCCGTCGCCGCTCCGCCGCCGCGGGCTGACCGTTAGGGCTGGTCCAGTTCGCTGGGCCGTCCCTGCAGCTCCACCAGCAGCAGCCCCTGGTCGTAGGGATCGGGGGCTTGTTGTTGCTTGGGGCTGGCCGGCTGATCTGTTGCGGCGGCCAGGGAGGCCCTGGCAACAGGGTCCTTGGGCTGGGCCGCCTGCTGCAGCCCCTCCTGCGCCAGGGTCCTGTAGCCGGGTTCCTGGCAGTGCTCCAGCACCGCCCGATAAGCCGCGGCGGCTGGCCCCGGTTGCTGGAGCCCATACAGATGGATGTGGCCGATCAACAGCTGCAGCCGCTGTTGCAGTTGATCGTCGCGGTCCCCAGGAATCTGAGGCAGCAGGGCCTCGGCCGTTTCTAAGGCCGCCTGGAAATCGGCGGCGGCGTAGGCCTGCTCCACCGCCCCGTAGGCCTGCTCAAGGCTGGTGCTCATGGGGTGTCGAGCGCCGGCTGGCGACGCCGGGGGGCTCCCCCTGTTTACCGCCGCCGCTGCTGTGGTGCAGTGATTCGCGGTCCCAATCCAGCCGGGCTCCCCCCGGCAGCTGAAGTGCCCCTGGCCCCTGCTGGGGCTCCAGCCGCTCCAGCAGCCGCTCCAGCTGGGTGGCTGAGAGCTCTGTGCTGCCCTGCTGCTCCAGCCAGGCCCGTAGCAGCCGGCGACGGTTGCCCGGTTGCAGGGCCATCAAGGCCCGTCTGCGTAGGCCGGCAGGGCCGTCGGTCGGTTGGCTCCGCAGGGCCTGCAGGGCCAGCTCTTCCAATTGCTGTTGGGCCTCCTGCTCATCCGCCAGGCGGCTGCTGAGGCCGCTGAGCCGGCGGCTGGCCCCGGGGTACAGCGCCTCCAGCACCGGCAACACATCAGCGCGGATGCGGTTGCGGCTGAAGCAGGGGTCGTCGTTGCTGGGGTCGGGCCAGAGGGGCAGCTGCAGCTGCTGTTGGATCTGGGCGGTTTCGCCGCGGCTGAACACCAGTAGGGGCCGGGCCAGCTGCACCGTGGCGTTCAGGGGCCGCAGCCATCGCAGGCTGCCCATGCCCTGGCGGTGGCTGCCCCGGGCTAACTGCAGCAGCAGGGTTTCGGCGCGGTCGCTGGCGGTGTGGCCGGTGACCACGCGGCTGGCGCCCTGCTCGGTGGCCCAGCGTTGCAGTTGCGCGAGGCGCCAGTGGCGAGCAGCGGCTTCGTTGGTCTGAGGGTTCGACCAGCGCTGCAGCTCCAGGGGCAATCCCTGTCCGTCAGCCCAGGCGGCTAGGTCGCTGGCTTGCTGGGCGGAGTCCGGGCGCCAGCCATGGTCGCCGTGCCAGAGCAGCAGCCGCCAGTGGTGCAGCCGCTGCAGATCCCGCAGCAGGCCCACCAGGGCCATGGAATCCTGGCCGCCTGACACCGCCAGCAGCAGCGTGGCCTGCTGGGGCAGCAGCTGCGGCCGGCGCAACAGCAGCCGGTGCAGGCGCAGGTGGAAGGGGCTCCAGGGGGCGGCCATGGCCTCAGCCTGCCCGGCCCTGGAGCTGCGTGGGAGAATCGCCCCACTGCATTTCTGGATCGGTATGTCGCGTCTCGCCCAGCTGCCCGCTTTGCTGCGCCAGGCCCTGACCGAGCGCCGCGCCCTGAAGGTGATCGCCGGCCTCACCAACTTTGACGCCCCCAGCGTGGAGCGCATCAGCCGCGCCGCTGGCCTGGGCGGTGCCGACCTGATCGATGTGGCCTGCGACCCCGAGCTGGTGCAGCTGGCGGCCCGGGTGTCGGGTCTGCCGATCTGCGTGAGCGCTGTGGATCCGGAGCTGTTCCCCGCCGCCGTGGCCGCCGGCGCCGCCCTGGTGGAAATCGGCAATTACGACGCCTTCTACCCCCTGGGCCGCATCTTCGATGCCGCTGAGGTGCTCGAGCTCACCCGCCGCACCCGTGCGCTGCTGCCGGAGGTGGTGCTGAGTGTCACCGTGCCCCACGTGCTGCCCCTGGATCAGCAGGAGCAGCTGGCGGTGGACCTGGTGGCCGCCGGCGCTGACCTGATCCAGACAGAAGGCGGCACCAGTGCCAAGCCCTTCAGCGCCGGCAGCCTCGGCCTGATCGAGAAGGCCGCCCCCACCCTGGCCGCTGCCCACAGCATCGGCCGCGCCCTGGCCGCCGCAGCCTGCACTGCCCCGGTGCTGTGCGCCTCCGGCCTCTCGGCGGTGACTGTTCCGATGGCGATTGCCACCGGCGCCGCCGGTGTGGGCGTCGGCTCGGCGGTGAACAAGCTCAACGACGAGCTGGCCATGGTGGCCGTGGTGCGCAGCCTGCGCGAAGCCCTCGGCAGCGGCAGCTGCGTCGCCGTCTGAGTCGGCCAGCCACAGCCCCTCGGGGCCTGCCGCGAGAATGGTCCGATGGCGAGCCCCTTCCAGCTGCAGGCCCCCTACGAGCCCCGGGGGGATCAACCGGAGGCCATCAGGGCGTTGAGCGCCGGCGTCGACGGTGGTGAGCGTTATCAGACCCTCCTGGGGGCCACGGGCACCGGCAAGACCTTCACCATCGCCAATGTGATCGCCCGCACGGGGCGTCCGGCCCTGGTGCTGGCTCACAACAAGACCCTGGCGGCCCAGCTCTGCAATGAGCTGAGGGAGTTCTTCCCGCACAACGCGGTCGAATATTTCATCTCCTACTACGACTACTACCAGCCGGAGGCGTATGTGCCCGTCTCCGACACCTACATCGCCAAGACCGCGTCGATCAACGAAGAGATCGACATG
Organism: Prochloraceae cyanobacterium; assembly: GCA_040376355.1. Lineage (GTDB taxonomy): Bacteria > Cyanobacteriota > Cyanobacteriia > PCC-6307 > Cyanobiaceae > Vulcanococcus. Next base: position 4,090 of record JBEIQU010000108.1, read on the forward strand.
CTGCGCCACTCGGCGACCCGGTCGTTGTTCGAGCGCCGCGATGTGATCGTGGTGGCCTCGATCAGCTGCATCTACGGCCTGGGCATTCCCAGCGAATATCTCAAGGCGGCGGTGCGGTTCGAGGTGGGTGACACCCTCAATCTGAGGGGTTCCCTGCGGGAGCTGGTGAACAACCAGTACTCCCGCAATGACCTGGAGATCTCCCGGGGTCGCTTCCGGGTGCGGGGCGATGTGCTGGAGATCGGACCCGCCTACGAAGACCGCCTGGTGCGGATCGAGCTGTTCGGCGATGAGGTGGAGGCGATCCGCTACGTGGACCCCACCACCGGTGAGATTCTGCAGAGCCTGGAGAGCATCAACATCTACCCGGCCAAGCACTTCGTGACCCCCAAGGAGCGGCTGCAGGAGGCGATCAAGGCCATCCGCGGCGAGCTGCGGGACCGGCTGGATGTGCTGAATGAACAGGGTCGCCTGCTGGAGGCCCAGCGCCTGGAGCAGCGCACCGCCTACGACCTGGAGATGCTCGAGCAGGTGGGCTACTGCAACGGCGTGGAGAACTACGCCCGGCACCTGGCGGGCCGACCGGCGGGCACGCCGCCGGAATGCCTGATCGATTACTTCCCCGACGATTGGCTGCTGGTGGTGGATGAGAGCCACGTCAGCTGCAGTCAGCTACAGGCCATGTACAACGGCGACCAGTCGCGCAAGCAGGTGCTGATCGAGCACGGCTTCCGTTTGCCCAGCGCCGCCGACAACCGGCCCCTCAAGGGGGAGGAGTTCTGGGAGAAGGCCCGCCAGACCATCTTTGTGAGTGCCACCCCGGGCGATTGGGAACTGCGCCGCAGCGAGGGCCAGGTGGTGGAGCAGGTGATCCGCCCCACCGGTGTGCTCGATCCCGTGGTGGAGGTGCGCCCGACGGATGGTCAGGTGGACGACCTGCTCGGCGAGATCCGGTTGCGGGCCGAGAAGCAGGAGCGGGTGCTGGTGACCACACTCACCAAACGGATGGCCGAGGACCTCACCGATTACCTGGCGGAGAACGGCGTGCGGGTGCGGTATTTGCACTCGGAAATCCACTCGATCGAGCGGATCGAGATCATTCAAGACCTGCGCAACGGCGAGTACGACGTGTTGGTGGGGGTGAACCTGCTGCGGGAGGGCCTCGATCTGCCGGAGGTGTCCCTGGTGGCGATCCTCGATGCCGACAAGGAGGGCTTCCTGCGGGCTGAGCGCTCCCTGATCCAGACGATCGGCCGGGCCGCGCGCCATGTGGAGGGGGTGGCGTTGCTCTACGCCGATAACCTCACCGATTCGATGGCCAAGGCGATTTCGGAAACCGAGCGCCGCCGCGGGATCCAGGAGGCTTACAACACGGAGCACGGCATCACGCCCACCCCGGCGGGCAAGCGGGCCGGCAATTCGATCCTGGCGTTCCTGGAGGTGTCGCGCCGCCTGAACGATGAGCAGCTGGAGCAGGCCACGGAGCAGGCGGAGCACAACGAGGTGCCGCTGGATTCACTACCGGAGCTGATTCAGCAGCTCGAAGAGAAGATGAAATCCGCCGCCAAGAACCTGGAGTTTGAGGAGGCGGCTAACCTGCGCGACCGCATCAAGGGCCTGCGCCAGAAGCTGGTGGGCAAGCCCTAGA
>JBEIQU010000143.1:0-4739 GCA_040376355.1 Prochloraceae cyanobacterium
ACCCAGAGTTACAACCTCTCCGCTGGATTCGGTCAGGGCTTCGTTGAGGTGCTGGCGGCCCAGCAAACTCCAGAGAGCCCCAGTTGGTTTGAAGGCACCGCCGACGCCGTGCGCAAGTACCAGTGGTTGTTCCAGGAATGGGATGTCGACCACTACCTGATCCTCTCCGGAGACCAGCTCTACCGGATGGATTACAGCGCCTTTGTGGAGCACCACATCAGCACCGGTGCCGATGTCAGCATCGGTGCCCTGCCGGTGGATGCCGCCCAGGCCGAAGGATTCGGCCTGATGCACACCAACGACCACGGCCGCATTCAGGAGTTTCGCGAAAAGCCCAAGGGCGAGGCCCTCAAAGCCATGTGGGTCGACACCTCGCGGCTTGGGCTGGGTGCGGAGGAAGCGCTCAAGCGTCCCTACCTGGCGTCGATGGGGATCTATGTGTTCAGCCGCGACACCCTGTTTGATCTGCTGGCCCAGAACCCCACCGCCACTGACTTCGGCAAGGAGCTCATCCCCACGTCTCTGCAGCGGGGCGACCATCTGCAGAGCTACCTGTTCGACGACTACTGGGAGGACATCGGAACCATTGGCGCCTTCTATGAGGCCAACCTGGCCCTGACGGCTCAGCCCAATCCCGCGTTCTCCTTTTACGACGAGAAATTCCCGATCTACACCCGGCCCCGCTATCTCCCCCCCAGCAAGATGCTGGATGCCCAGGTCACCGAGTCGATCATCGGCGAGGGCTCGATGCTCAAGGCCTGCAGCATTCACCACTGTGTGCTGGGGGTGCGCTCCCGCGTGGAAGACGAGGTCGTGCTCCAGGACACCCTGGTGATGGGCAACGATTTCTTTGAATCGAGTGAGGAACGGGCGGTGCTGCGCGAACGTGGCGGCACGCCTCTGGGGGTGGGTCGGAGTACCACGGTCAAACGCGCCATCCTTGATAAGAACGTGCGCATCGGTCGCGACGTCACCATCGTCAACAAGGACCGGGTGGAGGAGGCTGATCGCCCGGAGCTGGGCTTCTACATCCGCAACGGCATCGTGGTGGTGGTCAAGAACGCCACCATCCCCGACGGCATGGTGGTCTGACCGTCTGGTCGTGTCCGCCGGCAGCGCACTTGGTGCCGGCTCGTTGACAGTTGCCAACGGGTGGGTGCATCGCTTCGACCAGCTCGCCACACTGCAGACATCAGCAGAGGCTTCCAGCCATGGATAAGGCCCACTTCGGCCTGATCGGTCTTGGGGTGATGGGCGAAAACCTGGTGCTCAACGCTGAGCGCAATGGGTTTTCAAGCGTCGTCTACAACCGCACCTACGCCAAGACCGAGGAATTTCTGGCGGGGCGCGGTGCCGGCAAACGCATCATCGGAGCCACCTCACTGGAGGACTTCGTCGCCAAGCTCGAGCGTCCCCGCCGCATCCTGATGATGATCAAGGCGGGCGATCCCATCGACGCCATGATTCAGCAGATCTCTCCACTGCTGGAGGAGGGTGACCTGCTGATCGACGGGGGGAATTCCCTCTACACCGACACCGAACGGCGGGTGGCGGAGCTCGAAAGCCGCAGTTTCGGCTACATCGGCATGGGCGTTTCCGGTGGTGCCAAAGGTGCCCTGGAGGGGCCAAGCATGATGCCGGGCGGCACCCGCGCCGCCTACGACGCCATCGAAGCCCTCGTGCGCAAGATGGCGGCCCAGGTCGACGATGGCCCCTGTGTCACCTACATCGGTCCTGGCGGTGCTGGCCATTTCGTCAAGACCGTCCACAACGGCATCGAGTACGGCATCGAGCAGATCCTGGCCGAGGCCTACGACCTGATGAAGCGCTGCGCCGGCCTGGACGGCGATGCCATGGCGTCCGTGCTGGCCCATTGGAACGACACCGAGGAGTTGTCGTCGTTCCTGGTGGAAATCACAGAAATCTGCCTGCGCACCAAGGATCCCGTCGATGGCGGTGATCTGGTGGAGAAGATCGTGGATGCCGCCGGCCAGAAGGGAACGGGCCTTTGGACCGTGGAAAGCGCGTTGCAGATGGGGGTGCCGGTGCCCACCATCTATGCCGCCCTCAACGCGCGTGTGCTCAGCTCCCTGCGCAGCCAGCGCTTGGCGGCGGATTCTCTGCTGGTGCCGCCCTCCGGCGTCGCTGTCTCCCTGGGGAGCCCCGCCGATGGCATGGCCCCTCTGATGGATGCCTGCGTGCTCGCCTGCATCGCCAGCTATGCCCAGGGCATGGCCCTGATGCAGGAGGCCTCCAGCCTGCACAACTACCACCTCGATCTCTCAGCCATCGGGCAGATCTGGAAGGGGGGATGCATCATTCGCGCCCGGTTGTTGCAGCGCATCCAGAACGCCTACAGCGCCGATCCCAACCTGCCCAACCTGATGGTTGATCCCTGGTTTGTCGATCAGATCCGCCGACGGTTGCCCGGTCTGCGTCAGGTGGTGGCCGGTGCGGCCCTGGCTGGGGTGCCGGTGCCCTGCCTGAGCAGCTCACTCGAGTACATCGACAGCTACTTCACTGGTCGGCTGCCGCAGAACCTGGTGCAGGCCATGCGCGACTGCTTCGGTTCCCATACCTACGAACGCGTCGATCAACCCGGCAGCTTCCACACCGAGTGGATGTGAGATGACGCCCCTTACCACCTACCGGTTGGATGTGGTCAGCGACGCCGCGCAACTGGCCCGGCGCTGTTCCGAGCAGATCGCCTCACTGATCGATCTGGCCCTCGATGAACGGGACCGGGCCCACATTGCCCTCTCCGGTGGCTCCACCCCCGCCGCCGCCTACCGGCTGCTCAACCGCGAACACCTTCCCTGGGCCCGGGTGGATGTGGTGCTCGGGGATGAGCGCTGGGTGCCCGCCTCCGACCCCGCCAGCAACGCCCGCATGCTGGCGGAGACCCTCCTCAACCCGGAGGGTCCCGGTGGCCAGGCACGCTTTCACCCCGTACCCACCCAACGCGAGTCGCCCCAGGCGTCGGTGCTCGCCTATGAGCAGTACGTGCGGCAGCTTTGCCCGGGAGATCCCCCCAGCTTTGACGTGATGCTGCTCGGCCTGGGGGATGACGGCCACACGGCCTCCCTGTTTCCGGGCACCGCCGCCACGCGCGAGCGGGAGCGGGCCGTGACCATCGGAGCCGGTAAGGGCCTGGAGCGCATCAGCCTGACAGCTCCGGTGCTCAGTGCCGCCCGTCAGGTGATCTTTTTGGTGAGCGGCACGGCCAAACGCGAAGCCCTGCGGCGGCTCCTGGATCCGGCGGAGTCACCGGATCGCACCCCTGCCAGGCTGGTGCAACCGCGTTCTCCGGTGTTGGTCCTGGCCGACGCCGAGGCGGCCGATGGCCTCTGATGGGGCCACAGATCCTGTCTGCCCTACCCATGCTCGCCCCCCTTCTGATCGCCAGTGGTGACGGGTTCTCCGGTTGGCAGCCCCTCAACGACACGATCATGGGGGGCCGCAGCCAGGGGCAGTGTCAGGCCAGTTCCGCGGGTCTGCTGATGGATGCGGTGGTGGAAGCGGAGGGGGGTGGCTTTGTGAGCTGCCGCTCGCCCGTCTATGCCCCCCCCCTGGATCTCTCCGCCTACGGCGCGTTGCAGTTGGAGCTCGACGGTGATGGCCGCCGCTACAAGTTGGCCGTCGCCTGCCGTGATGGCGTGGCGGGCCTCACGGAGCTGATCCCCGGCGGGTTGCGTTGGGTGGCGGAATTCTCCACCCAGAGCAGTGGCACCTCGGTGGTGACGATCCCCCTGAACCGCCTCACCCCCAGCGTGCGGGCCACCCCCGTGGGGCTGCCCGTGCGTTTTGACCCCGCCGGCATCACCCGCCTCCAGATCCTGCATTCGAAGTTCGGCGACATCGGTGGCCGCAATCCCGGCTTCCGGCCCGGTCCGCTGCGGCTGTTGATCCGCTCCATCCGCGCCGTTCCCTGAGAGGGCCGCCATGTCGGAGGACGCCGCGTTTCTGGAGCTGTTGGCCAAAGCCGCCGACCTCTGCCTTCAACCCCATCGCCATGCCGTGCGCTACAGCGGCGCCGAGCCCAGCACCATTGGCGACTGCAGCGACTGCTGTCTACGGATTGAAGCGCGGGCTGACGACGGTGCCCGTTTGCCAGAGCAGGACCTGGAGCTGGAGATCTACCGCAGCGGCGCCGAGCTCAATCTGATGCTCACCCGCCTGGGCGACGAGAGCGCTCCGCTGCTCTGGCATGGCAGCCATGCGGTCTGGATGCAGGCGGGCAGCGGGGAGCGCTGCGAGCGCCCTGTCGATGGCGCACCCCTGGAGGCTCTGTGCCGGCGCGTGCGCGCCCTGCTCAATCCACAGGATCCGTAACGGCCCCTTTGCTGCTGGAGCTCACCAGCCGTGCGTACTTCCCTAGAACGCCGGTGCGGTAGCGCGGCTCCGGCTGCACCCAGGCCTGGCGGCGCCGTTGCAGCTCCGCGGCGTCCACATTCAGCTGGATCAGCAACTGATTGGCATCCACCGTGATGCTGTCTCCCTCCTGCACCAATCCGATGGTGCCGCCGACGGCGGCCTCCGGCGCGATGTGGCCGATCACCAGGCCAAAGGATCCACCGGAGAAGCGCCCATCGGTGATCAGCGCCACGGAATCCAGCAACCCCTGGCCCACGATGGCGGCGGTGGGGCTGAGCATCTCGCGCATGCCTGGTCCGCCCACCGGACCCTCATTGCGCACCACCACCACATCGCCGGGGTTGATCTGTTTGTCGAGGATGGCG
>JBEIQU010000139.1:0-4878 GCA_040376355.1 Prochloraceae cyanobacterium
AGGACCTGCGCGATGAGGGGCGCCAACGGTGACGCTGTCTTTGGTCCTGGACTGCTCCGCCGCCTGCGCGCTCTGTTTTGAAGATGAAGCCAATGCCCAAAGCGAGCGGGTCTTCGAGCTGCTTGAAGACGGCCACGCTCTGGTGCCCGCCTTGTTCTTCTGGGAGGTCGCCAATGTGTTGCTGATGGCGGAGCGCCACGGTCGCCTCAGCCAGACCGAACGGGTTGAGGCCCTGTAACTCTTGGAAGCGCAGGATTTCGCGGTGGATCCTGGATATCCCGCCGTGATCTGGCATGACGTGATCAACCTGGCCGACCAGTGCCAGCTCACGAGCTACGACGCGGCCTACCTGGAACTGGCCATGCGCAGTGGACTGCCACTGGCCAGCCACGACAAGGCCCTGCGCGCAGCAGCACGAAGCCTGGGGGTTCCCCTCTTACAAGCCGATGGGACGCCCGGCTGACTCAGACCGCAAAGCCAGGATCAATCGCCGCCATCGCCGCCGCCGCCCGCTCACACAACGGCCGATGGCTGGGGCCGTGGCTGGCGATCAGGCATCCCGCCTGGCGCACATCGCCGCTGTTGTAAGCCAGCGGGCGCCCGTCGGCGTGGCTGAAACAGCCACCGGCGGCTCGCAGCACCGCTTCGGGGGCAGCCATGTCCCAATCCTTGGGGGCACTCTGACCCGAGAGCGAGATGTAGAGGTCGGTCTCGCCGCGCAGGATCGTGGCCACCTTGCCGCCCACGCTGCCAATCGCCTTGGTGTCGCCCAGGGCCAGGGCCTGCAACAGCTGCTCCAGCCGCTGATCGCGGTGGTTACGGCTGGCCACCAACACCAGCTCCCCCAGCTCGCGGCGGGTGCTCAACCGCGGGGGGCTCTGGGCACCGGCGCGGTCTTCGCACCAGGCGCGGCCGGGCTGCTCGCCACTGCCCACCAGGCCAATCCAGAGCTCCTCCAGCACCGGCAGCAGCACCACCCCCAGCACCGGTTCGCCGCGATGCACCAACGCCAGATGCACGGCGTACTCGCCTGTGCCCTGCAGAAAATCCTTGGTGCCATCGAGCGGATCGAGGATCCACAGCCATTCGGCATCCAGGGGCTGCCCCGGGGTGAGCTGCTGCTTGGCGGTCTCCTCACTGAGCAGCGTCCAACCGACATCGGGGAAGGCCTGGGCGAGCCCGTCGAGCAGCCACTGGTTCACCGCCAGGTCGGCGGCACTCACGGGCCCCTCACCGCCATGGTCAACGCTGAGGGCCGGCGGGAAGCCATAGGGGGGCTGCTCGCCGCGGCCGTAGGCCAGCAGGATGTCGGCCGCACCCCAGCTCAGCCGCCGCAATACCACCAGCAACAGCTCCAGCGCAACGCCGGGGGGCAGGCTGGCGGCGGGCATCATGGAGCTGGCAAAGGGGCATTGTGATGCAGGGCGCCGAACCGGCCGCTGGCGTGCTCTACCTGGTGGGAACGCCCATCGGCAACCTGGGGGATCTGTCGCCGCGGGCGCGCCAGGTGTTGGCGGGGGTTCACCGCATCGCCTGTGAGGACACCCGCCACAGCGGCCTGCTGCTGCACAACCTGGGGCTGCGCAGCGGAGAGGGGGGCGCGCGGCTGGTGAGCTTCCACGAGCACAACCAGGCCAGCCGCATTCCCGAACTGCTGGCGGCACTCGAGGCGGGAGAAGCCATCGCGGTGATCTCCGATGCGGGGCTCCCCGGCATCTCCGACCCCGGCGAAGCCTTGGTGGCGGCGGCCCGCACCCAGGGGCGCACGGTGATCTGCGTGCCGGGCCCCTGCGCGGTGACCACCGCCCTGGTGAGCAGCGGCCTGCCGGCGGGGCGCTTCTGCTTCGAAGGCTTTCTGCCCCCCAAGGCCAACCAACGGCGCAGCCGCATCCGCGAGCTGGCCACTGAACCCCGCACCTTGGTGCTGTTTGAAGCGCCGCACCGCTTGGTGGCCCTGTTGGAGGATCTGCTCGCGGAGCTCGGGGATCGCCCCGTGGCGGTCACCCGGGAACTCACCAAACGCCACGAGCAGCAGGTGGGCCCCACCCTGTCGGCGGCGCTGGCGCAGTTCCGGGCCCAGCCGCCCCAGGGGGAATTCACTGTGGTGCTGGGGGGCGCCAGCGCAACGCCGCCAGCGGAGCGCAGTGAAGCCGACCTGCGCCTGGAGCTTCAAACACTGCTGGAGCAGGGTCTAAGCCGCAATGCAGCGGCCCGGCAGCTGGCGCAGCAGACGGGCCTGGCCAAACGGGAGCTCTACGCTCTGCTCCATCACCAGGAGGACCCAAGCTGATGCTGCTGCGCCTGCGCCTGCTGGTGGCCAGCCTGGGGGGAGGAGCCCTGCTGCTCTTGCTGCTCTGCCTGGGGGCTCAGAACCTCGACAAGCGCGCCAGCCTCAACCTCGGCTTTGCCCGCACGGCGGAACTGCCCACGGGATTCCTGGTGGGCATCGCCCTGGTGATCGGGGTGATCAGCGGCGGCACCGCCACCGCCCTGCTGCTGCCCCGCGGCGATCAGGAACCCACCAACGAATAGAGGGCACCACCCTCGATCACCAGTCGGGTGATGCCCTGGGCCACCAGATAGGAGGAGCGACGCTGCAGCACCTCGCTGTCGGGCACCTTGATCACCCGCTGGCTGCGGCCGCACTGACGTTTGGCCTGACGGGGGTTGGTGAACAGCATCAAGGCCTGGAGCTCCTGCTCCTCCTCCGGCAGGCTGCCCAGCTCGGGAAACTCGCGCAGGGGCTTGGCCTGGAGCTCCACGGTTTTGTCCACGAGCATGTAAACGCTGCTGGGCAGCAGGCCGGGCAGCAGGGGCTTGGTCTCGGGCCGCTCGCCCTGGGGCAGGCTCAGGCTCAGTACCGGCGCGGGATCAGCCAGCTCGGCCTCCAGGTCAGCATCGTCGTCGTCAAGGCCGTCATCCCCGAAGTCGTCGGCGTCATCAATGGCCAGGACACCCGCCTCGTCGGCGTCATCAGGCGCGTCGGCATCGGCGTCCTCCACCTCGGCCACAACAACCGCCACGGGGGTGGGGGGGGCGGCCACCGGGGCCGGATCGGCCTTGCCAGAGCGGCTCTGCTGACGGCTCGCCGCCAGCTCATCGGGGGTGAGGGCCGCCTTCACGACACGGCTCACCGTGTTGGGGCTGCAGCCATAGGCCTCAGCGAGGGACTGGGCAGTCTCCCCCTGGCGATAGCGGGCCACCAGCTCCTGCTTCTGGCTATCGGTGAGCCGGGGAGCGGCCATCAGGCAACGGTGCGCAGCACACCACCATAGAAGCGTCCCCTGGGGGCATGGCCCAGAGTCGCGCTGTCACAATGGCTTCTGCCAGCTCCCTTAGCTCAGCTGGATAGAGCAGCTGCCTTCTAAGCAGCCGGTCGATGGTTCGAGTCCATCAGGGGGCGTCACAGCCGTGCGGAACTGATCCAGTCGGCGCGGGGATCGCTGGAGCGAGCCGCCCGCAGCTGCTCGAGCAGCTGGCGCTCCTGCTCGCTGTAGCTCGCGGGTTGCTTGAGGCTGAGGCTGAGCAGCAGATCGCCGCGGCCGCTGGCCAGGGGCCAGCCCTTTCCCTTCAGCCGCAGGCTGCGTCCCACCGCCATGCCGGGCGGCACCGTCACCGTGGCCTCACCATCGGGGGTGGCCACGCGCACGTCGCCGCCCAGGGCCAGCTCATCAAGGCTCAGGGGCAGCTCCGCCTTGAGCTGATCGCCATCGAGGCTCCACACCGGATGGTCCTGCAACTGCAGGTTGAGGTAGAGGTCGCCGCGGCGGCCCGTACCGGGCTGGAGGTTGCCCTTGCCCTTGAGCCGCAGACGGCTGCCGGGCTTCACGCCGGCGGGGATGCGCACCTGCACCCGCTCATCGTTCACCGCCAGGGTGCGCTCACAGCCGCGGAAGGCCTCGGAGAACGTGAGGCTGATGGCGGCCTCCGCATCCAGGTTCACCGGCGCCGCACGGCCGGCACCGGGGCCGGCGAAACCACCGGGGCCGAAACCGCTGCCGAACCCGCCCCCGCTGAAGCCTCCAGGGAAGCCGCTGCCGAAGCCGCCCCCAAACCCGCCCGGAGCCCCAGCGAAGCCACCGCCACCGGGGCCGCCAAAACGGCCTAGCAGGTCGTTGATGAAGTCGTCGAAGTTGCCGTAGCGGCCAAAGTCCACGTCCACACCGGCGCCACCACCGCCACCGGCCTGACTCCAGTACTGGCCGAACTGTTCGTAGCGGCGGCGCTTATCGGGATCGGAGAGCACCTCGTAGGCCTCGCTCACCTCCTTGAACTTGGCTTCAGCCCCCCTGATCGCCGGGGTTCACATCCGGGTGGTACTGGCGCGCCAGCTTGCGGAAGGCGCGCTTGACGGTATCGGCATCGGCGCCGCGCTCCACCCCCAGCACCTTGAAATAGTCGCGGTATCCGTTGGCGCTCATCGCTGCTGCTGGGGACAACCAAAGGACCGGCGTTGATCCAGTCTCCCAGCTACGGGTGCTCCCGCGGCAGGCCCGCTGGGGCGGAAGGCCGAACGCCCCTAACCTCTGGATCACCCCTGACCCCAGCCATGTCCACCCCCCTCCAGCCGATCGGGACGCGGCGCCGCCTGCTGCAGCTCGGGATGGGTCTGTTGTTGAGCGGAGCCAGCCTGGCGGGGGCTCCTGGGGCCTCCTGGGCCGAGGCCAAGGCTGGCAAGGAGCCGGCATCCAGCCCCGTGTCCAGCAAGGAGCAAATCGCCCTGGCCGATCACCTCAAACGCCAAGGCGTGTTGTTTTACGGCGCCTGGTGGTGCTCGCACTGCCAGCACCAAAAGGCTCTGTTTGGCAGCCCCGCCCAGGATCGGCTGCCTTATGTGGAATGCGACAAGGACGACAGCGGCCGCCAGCGCTGCAACGC
>JBEIQU010000195.1:0-3874 GCA_040376355.1 Prochloraceae cyanobacterium
CAGGGCTGGCTGGCCATCAGCACCGAGGGTTTCGCCGCCATGAATGCCGCCCGGCCGCCCGAGCACTTGGTGAAGGAGCTGGTGCAAAACGCCCTCGATTCCTTCGCCGTCGACCAGCCGGGCCGGATCGAGCTGCGCTATGGCCCTCTCGGCGACCACTTTCACGTGAGCTGCAGCGACAACGGCTCCGGCATCGCGCAGCTGACCGATCTGCGGGTGGTGTATCTCACCCACAAGGTTGACAGCCATCTCAAGCGCGGTCGCTTCGGGCGAGGTTTCAAGGAGGCGCTCTGCATCGCCGGGCAGGCGCGGGTGGCCAGCGGCACCCAGCAGCTGGAGTTCCTGCGGGAGAACGGTGAACGCATCTGCCGCCAGAGGGATCTGCCAGCCCCGGTCACGGGCACACAGGTGCACATGCAGATGCCCTGGCCTGCCGAAACGGCTGATCAGCTGGACCCCTACTTCGCCCGCTTCCTGGTGCCGCCCAGGGTGGAGCTGGAGGTGAACGGGCGCCGCATCCAGCACCGCCCGATCGCGCACGAGATCAGCGCCAGCCTCAGCACCGAGGTTTACGTTGCGGCCAGCCAGAGCTGGAAGAAGCCCAGCCGTTACACCACCATCCACCTGGTGCCCACCACGGCGGCGGAACAGCCCACCATCTACGAGATGGGCATCCCCGTGGCCGCGCTCGAGTGGAGCCTGCCCTTCCACTGCGACATCCAGCAGCGGGTGCCGATGAATCCCAACCGCGATGCCGTCGCCTCCGGCTACCCCTTGAAGCTGCACGTGGCCTGCCTGCCCACCCTGTTGGAGTCGATGGATGCCACTACCGTCAAGGACGACTGGGTGGGCCAAGCCGGCCGCCGCTGCGATGACGCCGTGCAGCGCCGCATCATCGAGCGCGCCTTCGGAGGCAACATCGCCCGTTCTGTGCCGGCCATGGGCTCCCGTCACTTCGATGAGGACGCCCGCGATCTCGGTGTGCAGGTGATCAGCACCGCCCAGGCCAGCGGCGGCTTCCGCGAGATGCTCAAGGCCCATGTGCCCTCAGCCCAGGAGGTGGTGCGCGGCGATGAGCAACGCAAGGCCCAGCAGGCCGGCTCCGATGGCTTCAGCCTCCGCGAGGCCGTGCGGGCCGGCGATCACCGGCTGCAGCTGATCGAGCTCCAGGGCGGCCGCCGGCACGTGCAGCGCTGCCTGGAGTTCGCCGTTTGGTTCTGCCAGCAGCTGGTGGACAGCAGTCCGGTGCGTCAGAACCGGGTGAGTGGCCAGCTCACCTGGAACCGCGACGGCAGCCGCTCCCTCTACGCCCACTGGAGCGGCACCAACGTGCTCACCCTGGCGCTCGATCAGCCCTGCTTCTGGCGGCAGCCGCTCGGCTCCGGGAGCCTGGCGGTGCTGATCCATGAGGCAGCCCACGCCATGAACATGCACCACGGCTATGAGTTCCGGCTGGAGCTGGAGCGGCTGGCCGGGGTCGCCGCCCGCGTGATGTTCCTCCGGGGCGAGGAGCTGCGCTGTCTCTTCCCTGATCTCTGCTTTAGCGCAGGCGCCGCTGAACCGGTCGGGGGAGCGCCATGAACCGCCCGATCAGCCCTTTCCAGCCGGGCCGGTCCGCACTCCTTCACCCTTGAGCAATGACGTCCGCACCCCTGCGCTGCCACCTGTTGATCGGCCCCCCCGGCAGCGGCAAGACCACCTTCGCGGCGCGGCTGGCGCCCCTGCTCCGGGGGGAAAACGGCGAACCGGGCCTGATCCTCTCCACCGATGCGATCCGGGAGGAACTCTTCGGGAGCGCGGCGTTCCAGGGCCCCTGGGATGAAATCCGCAGCGTGCTGCTGGAGCGGTTGCGTAGGGCCATAGCGGCCGGCACACCCGTGGTGATCGATGCCACCCATGCCCGACGGCCCTGGCGCCTGCTCTACACCCAGCAGCTGAGCCTGCCCCGGCCGGTGGAGTGGATCGGCTGGTGGCTGACGACACCAAAGGACACCTGCAAGGAGTGGAACCAGCGGCGGCCGGTGCCCGTGCCCGAGAGCGTGATCGACGACTTCCACAGCGCCATCGGTCATCACCAATTCGGCCCATCCCGCGCCGAGAGCTTCGCGGCCGTGGTGCGCCTCAATCCGGCAGCCGGTGAAACCACCACCGAGGCGATCGAACAGCAGCTAGCCAGTCTGGATCGGGTGATCAGGAGCAGCCTGCCCCGCGACCGGGACAAGCTGCTGCACCGCTATTCCCGGCTGCTCAACCTGGAGCGGCTGCTATTTCTGCTGCGCCTGCTGATCCACCACAACGGCCTGGATCGCAGCGACCCCGCCACCGCCATCGCCCTCGATGAGATCTGCACACCGCCACCGGAAGGCGACTTGGCGGATCAGGGCAGCGGCACCATCCCAAACGGTCGCTGGCGATCCGGGTGGTCACCGATGAGCGCGACGGCACCCTCGCCGATCCGGGCATCAGCGCCAGGGTGGAGCGGGCGATCAAGGAACGGCGCCGGATCTGGTTGCGGCATACCCCCGACATCCCCGCAGATCGGGAGCAGCGCCTGATCGATGACGGTCGTTTCCGCGCCTTGCCGCTGCAGCTGCTGTTTCACAACATCAGCTGGTATCTCGCCTTCGAGACCGTGAGCATCGGCCGCGCCGATCAACGCGGCCTGATCCGCGTGCTGCGCACCGACCGACTGGAGCTGGTCGGCAGCGATGGCCATGTCCGGCGGGCCAGCGAGCAGGATCATGCCCACGCCATGGCACGGCTGGAGCGGCTGCAGCAAGTGTGCGGTGGGCTCTACTTCGGCGAGGACATAAATGCCCAGCTCGCGCTGATGTCTGTGGCCCCCTCTGATATCGAGGCCCTCCTGGAGATGCGGGACCCGCTTCTCCAAAAGGTGAGCCTCAATGGCGTGGGCTTCCAGACGATCCGCTTCCACTGCACCAGGCCCGCGTTCCGGTTGATCCGCGAGGAGCCAGGGCGCTTTTCGCCCGAGCAGACCCGCTACTCCCGCCCCCTCCGGGGCGATGAATGGGCCCCAGGGCCATTGGATGCCCTCACGCCCGATCACCCCTCGGCCAGCCATCCCTACCCGGTGGAGATCCTGCTGCCGGAATGGACGGTGCAACACGACTGGGACCTGCGCAACTGGCTGTTCCGCTGGGGGGACGGCATCCGCATCGAATCCCCGCTCGAACTACAGCATCTGCACTTGAACAGCGCACAGGCTGTCGTGGATCTCTACTCCCGCGGGGCATGATCGGATGCTTCCGCCTGTTTCTGGCGTGGGCATCAGCAAAGGCAACGCACCGCTCCCAGGATTCTTAGGCTGAAAAGCCATGTTCTGCAGTTGATGAACCAACCCTGTAGTTGTGGATCTCCTAGATAGGTCGATCTCACGAGCCAGGCGGCACCGGCCCGTCAGATCGGCAACGCTATATGCAACCCAGCGCAGAACCCGATGAGCCAGAGCAACGACCAGCCCCCGAACTCCTCGGTCGGCGATTCCCGGGAGGCCAGCGGCCGCTACCGCTTTCAGGCCGGCCAGCCGGTGGATCCAGATCAGGGCGTCCATCCCGAACTGCTGAACTCCGCCTTCGCCGACAGCCCCTCCATCGCCATTCCCCAAAGCCCCGATCGGCTGATCGCCATGCAGGAAAACAGGCCCGAGAAGGATCGCCCCAAGAAGCCCGAGCGCAGTGCGCCAGAAAAGGTGAAGCAGGTGCTGGAGTTGATCAACTCGCTGGACACCAACGCCTACGAAGACCAGCAGATTGCCCTGACACTGGTGCGCAATCTCGAGCAATTCCATGACAACGTCGTCGATGAAATGCAGGACGACGAAGAGGCCAGTCACTCCCAGATCGTGGGCTGGGCG
>JBEIQU010000121.1:0-5442 GCA_040376355.1 Prochloraceae cyanobacterium
CCATCACCCAGGAGGTCATCACCAAGCTGCAGCAGCTCGAGGCCGACCGCGCCGCGGCGGGGCTGGACCCCCTGCCAGGCCGCCTGGAGCCCTTCGGCTGGGCGGTCACACGCCCGCAGGCTCTGGCGGTGCTGGAGCACTTCATCGCCACCCGCCTGGCGGGATTTGGCCCCTACCAGGACGCCATGGTGAGCGGCGAACCCACCCTGTGGCACGCGCTGCTCTCCCCCTACCTGAATCTCGGTTTGCTCCACCCCCTGGAGGTGATTCGTGCCTTGGAGCAGGCCGGACGCGACCAGGCCGTGCCGCTGGCCTGCCTGGAGGGCGTCATCCGCCAGATCCTGGGATGGCGTGAGTACACCCATGGCCTCTACCACTGGTTTGGGCCCGCCTATGGCGAGAGCAATCAGCTCGAAGCCCAGGAGCCCCTACCGGCCTGGATGGAGAACGGTGGCGGCAGCGGCATGGCCTGCATGGACACGGTGCTCCAGGAGATTGAGGACAGCGCCTATGCCCATCACATCCAACGCTTGATGGTGCTGGCCAATTACGGGCTGCTGGCGGGCCTGAATCCCCAGGCCCTCACGGAGTGGTTCCATCGCCAGTTCATCGACGGCTACGACTGGGTGATGCAGACCAACGTGCTGGGCATGGGGGTGTACGCCGATGGCGGACGTCTGGCCAGCAAGCCCTACGCCGCCAGCGGCAACTACATCCGGCGCATGAGCACCTATTGCCAGGGGTGCCAGTACGACGTCAAGCAACGCCATGGCGCCAAGGCCTGTCCGTTCAACAGCCTCTACTGGGATTTTCTGGCCCGCCACCGGGATCGGTTGCGCAGCAACCCCCGCATGGCCCTGGTGTTCAAGCAACTGGAGAAACTGGCCCCCGACGAGCTGGCGGCGATCCGCCAGACCGCTGCCGAGCACCGACGCCCCATGTGACAACGGTGCGCCGCACCTGAGGGGCGCGAGATCTACCTTGATGGCCTGTTCAGTTCTGGCGGCTGATGACCCTGGCGGCCCTGCCCCCTGAGGCGTACCTCTGGTTCAAGACCCTCCACATCGTGGGGGTGGTCGTCTGGTTTGCGGGCCTGTTCTATCTGGTGCGGTTGTTCATCTACCACCGCGAAGCAGAGGAGCTCGAGCCCGCACTGCGCTCCGCCTTTCAAGACCAATACGCCCTGATGGAACGGCGGCTGGCCAACATCATCACCACCCCCGGGATGGTGGTGGCGGTGGCGATGGCCATCGGACTGCTGGTGAGCAATCCCGCCTGGCTGCACCAAGGCTGGATGCACACCAAATTGGCACTGGTGGCCGCCCTGCTGGGCTACCACGCCTTCTGTTATCGGTTGATGGGACAGCTGCAGGCGGGGACCTGCGGATGGAGTCCGAAGCAGCTGCGGGCCCTCAATGAGCTCCCCACGCTGCTGCTGGTGCTGGTGGTGATGCTGGTGGTGTTCAAGAACCAGTTCCCCACGGGCGCCGCCACCTGGTTCATGGTGGCTCTGGTGGTGTTGATGGCCGCGTCGATTCAGTTCTATGCCCGCTGGCGGCGGCTGCGGGCGGAACGGCTGGCCGCCGCCCCATGACCCATCCCCTGCGGGCGGTGCTGGCGGAGGTGCACCCCGGCAGCTGCCCCACTGAGCTCAATTTCCACTGCCACACCACCTGCAGTGACGGCAGCCTGCAGCCTGAGGCCCTCGGCCAGCAGGCCGTGGAGCTTGGTCTCCGGCACATCGCCGTCACGGATCACCACAGCGTCGCGGCCCATGGTCCGCTGGGGGCCTGGTTCGAACGCCAACGCCAGCAGGGGCAGACCGTCCCCACCCTGTGGAGTGGCATGGAGATCAGCTGCCTGCTGGAGGGGTGCCTGGTGCACGTGCTCGCGCTGGGCTTCGACTTGGGCCATGGCGACCTAGCCACCTACAGCCGGGGCCAGGCGGCCATCGGCGAGGCCCTGCAGGCCTCCGAGGTGCGGCGCCGCATCCATGGGGCGGGGGGGCTCGCCCTGCTGGCCCATCCGGGGCGCTACCGGCTGCCCTTTCAGCGGTTGATTGCCGCGGCGGCGGAGCAGGGATTCGACGGAGCAGAGGCCTATTACGACTACGCCATGCAGGCCCGTTGGTCGCCGACACCCCTGGTCTGTGAGGCCATCGCCCAGCAGCTCAGCCAGCACGGACTTCTGCGAAGTTGCGGTACCGATACCCATGGTCTGGAGCTCTGTGGCCGCTAGGGTTCCCCCAGCCATTGCTCCCCGTCGATGGGCCTGTTTGATCGTTTGCTCGGTGGTTCCAAATCGGTGACCACCAACACCCAGGCCAAGCCCGCCAAGCCCGCCAAACAGGAGGAGGCCTTCTTTCTGGATGCCGATGCCTCCAGCAGCATGGGCGACGTGAATTTCATGCGGCGCTCCAACACGATCCGCCGCACCTTCCCCGGAACCGCCGCCAACCCAGCCGGCGGCGAGCGCGTTGAGGAAGTGGCGTCGATGGAATCGCGCCTCGAGAAGATGAGCCCTGGCCTAGGTGGCAGCGTCAAGCTCGAGGAGGAGATCAACCTCACCGGCGGCGTGCCCAAGCCGGTGAAAAAGACCTTCGCCGAGCAGATGAGCAAGGCGGAGCTCGATCAGCGCATGAAGGGTTCGGCCGTTGCCGTGAACACGCCCGGCGTGGCGGCCCCGAAGAAGGCCTCGAGCAGCGACGACGCGCAACCGCAGATCAGCAGCCCGTCGACGGCCAAACCCGGCGACATCAACGCCTTTAAGGGCTGGGCCAAGGACCTCAACAGCTGATCTCAGCCCTCCACCAGGGCTTCTGACTCCAGCACCAACGCGCGCAGCCCCTCCAGTTGTCCCACTGCGGCCCCTTCCCAGAGGCCGCGATGGTGGGCCTCCAGCAGGCGCTCCGCCATGTCCCTCAGCGCCCAGGGGTTGCAGCGGCGCAGGAAGGCCAGCACCGAGGCATCGCCAAGCCAGCGATCGCACAGGGCTCCGTAGCTCCAGTCCGGGATCCGGTCGGTGCTGGCGTCGTACGCGAACAGATAGTCGAGGCTGGCCGCCATCTCGAAGCCACCCTTGTAGCCGTGCTGCTGCATCCCTTCAATCCAACGGGGATTGAGCAAACGGGAGCGCAGCACCTTGTCGAACTCCCGCTCCAGCCGGTGCATACGCGGCCGTTGCTGGCGTGAATGGTCACCGAACCACAGCTGTGGCTTGACACCGCGAACCCGTTCCACGGCGGCACTCAGCCCCCCCTGGAACTGGTAGTAGTCATCGGAATCGAACAGGTCATGTTCGCGGTTGTCCTGGTTGTGGAGCACCACCTGCACCGCAGCCAGGCGTTGCTCTAACCCTCCGCGGTCCGCCTGAATGCTGAGGTTGCCGCCCGTGCCGTCGGCTCCCCCGAGCCCTTCGTAGCGCCAACTGCTCCAGTTGAGGAAGGCTTCCGCCAGGTCGGAGCGGCTCTCCCACTCCCCACTGTCGATCAACCCCTGCAGCCCTGCGCCATAGGCCCCAGGAGCGGAACCGTAGACGCGCCAGGGTTGTCCATCCAAGCGGTAGGCCGCCGCCAGAGGGTTATCCGCGTCGGGTTCATCGCAGGTCGCCACCAGGGTTGTGGCGCGGTTGAACCAGGCCACCAGTTGCGGGAAGGCATCACGGAACAGCCCGGAGATGCGCAGGGTCACATCCACCCGGGGTCTGCCAAGGCTCTGGAGGGGAATCAGCTCAAGGTCCACCAGGCGCCGGCTGGGGCCGTCCCAAACCGGCCGCACGCCCAGCAGAGCCAGGGCCTGGGCAATGTCTTCGCCGCCATTGCGCATGGTGCTGGTGCCCCAGACGGACAGGGCCAAGTGGCGCAGGGGCTCCCCCTCGTCCATCAGATGCTGGTCCAGGAGCAGCTCGGCGCTGCGGCGTCCCAAATCCCAGGCGGCTTCGGTGGGCAGCCCCCGCAGATCGACGCTGTAGAAATTGCGCCCGGTGGGCAGCAGATCCGGGCGGCCTCGGGTCGGTGCGCCGGAGGGACCGGCGGCAATCCGGCCGCCGGCGAGGGCCGTCAGGAAGCTGTTGCGTTCGGCGTCGCCACAGCAGAGCAGATCGGGCACCAAACCGCTGCGCAGGCGCTCGAGCACCGCCTCGGTGTGAGAACCGCTGCTGCAGGAGGCCTGGCTGTTGTCGAGAAGGGGGGCGAGCAGCTGCAGGGCCCGTTGCTCCAGCCAGGCCACGCCGTCGCCCACGTGCCTGGGGTTGGGGCATCCCAAGTCCTGCAGGCGCTGCCGGTCATCGGCCGATAACAGCGCGCCCTCTTCGTCCGCCCAGGGATCGAACAACAGGCCGTGATCCCGGGCCAGGGCCTGGGTGAGTCCCTGTCCCCCTGGCACCGGAGGTCGAGCGAGGCAGACCAGCAACTCCAGCAATTGGGCAGGAGCGGGCAATTGGCCAAAGCGGTGCAAACCCGTGCGGATCTGGGCCTCCTTCAACTCACACAAATAGCCCTCCGCCGCATCCAGGGGGTCGGCTGCGGAGGCCATGGGAAGCTCCAGCTGGGCCAGTTGCCGCAGGGCGCTCTGGCGCAGGGAATCAGCCCGGGCACTGCCCAGCTGCGCCGCCTCCCAGTACTCATCCAGCAGGGCCTCCAGGCCCCGCAGGTCCCCGTGGAGGCCAGCGCGGGCCAGGGGTGGGGTGAGGTGATCCAGGATCACCGCCTGGGAACGCCGCTTCGCCTGGGAGCCCTCCCCCGGGTCATTGACGATGAACGGATAGACGTGGGGCATGGGACCCAACGCCCATTCGGGATAGCAGGTCTCCGACAGGCCCAGGCCTTTGCCAGGCAGCCACTCCAGGTTGCCATGCTTGCCCACATGGCAGATCAGCTGCACCTGGGCCTGCTGGCGTAACCACAGGTATTGGGCCAGATAGAGATGGGTGGGTGGAAGATCCGGGCTGTGGTAGCTGAGGACTGGATCGCGGCCGTAGCCCCGCTCGGGCTGGATCAGCAGCACCAACCGGCCAAACCGGAGCCCTTGAATCGGGAAGCCAGCCGCCTCCAATTGGGGATCGGTCTCTGGCGACCCCCACTGACGCTCCAACGCTGCTCGGCCATCAGCGGGCAGGGTGGCGTACCAGCGCTGGTAGTCAGCCAGGGGCAGGTGGGCCAGGGGCGGGCGGTGATGGCTTTCAGGATCGTTGCTCCGACCCGCTAACAGCTGCTGAATCAGGCTGTCGCCGTCCGCGGGGAGGGGTTGATCACCCAGGTCGTAACCCGCCTCCTGCAACCAACCGAGCATCGCGGCGGTGCTGGCGGGCGTATCCAGCCCAACGCCATTGGCCAAGCGGCTGTTGCGGGTGGGGTAATTGGCCAACACCAACGCCAACCGCCTCTCAGCGGTCGGGGTGGTGCGCAGGGAGCACCAGCGGGCAGCTAACTCCGCGATCCACGTC
>JBEIQU010000061.1:0-8318 GCA_040376355.1 Prochloraceae cyanobacterium
CCGGCCTGGGCCGACCCGGCGAACAGCAGGGCAGCGGTGATCAGCAGGGGGCGCATGGATGGGCTGCGGAGGGATGGGCATCGGATGGCCTCAGTGTGGCCAGCCCGAGCCTGGCTGTCATCGCTTCGGCCAATCACGCTTGATCACGGCAGCTGGTTGATGCAAGTGAGTCCACTCTTAGCCTTTGGCCGATGAACGCGAGGGTTCATCAGCACCCTTGTGTTCATGCAGATGCCCCGTCTTGATCGCCTGGTTCGCTTTCTGGCCACGCTGCTGGTTGCGCTGTGGCTCACGGTTGGCGCTCCACCAGGGCAACTCAGGGCTCAGCCATCCCCGCCCCTTGCTGCCGCCACGGCGACCTCGGCGGGGCGTGTCATCCCCATCAGTGAGCAGCCGTTTTATCCAGCACTCGAGGAGATTGCCGACTATTGGCGCCATGCTCCCCTGGGGCAGGTGGTTGGTGATAGCCCGCGGGAAACCCTGCTCAACTTCTACGCCGTGATGGCCCTGGTGGACGAGCAGATCCACCTGGCCAGCCGCGCCCCAGAGCAGGACCCCGGTCTGTTGTGGAGTCCAGCGGCGAAGCAACACATCGCTGCGGCGGAACGCTTGTTCGGGCTGGCGGTGCAGGCCCTCGACTCCAGTGACTTTCCGGAGAGTGTGCGTGATGACATGGCTGATGAAGCGGCCATGCAGCTCAAACACGTTCTGGACTACGTGCTCACCCGTAGCGACGAACCCATCACGATTCCTGATTCGGTCGAGCTGAAACGTCTGAATAGCCAACGCAGCCAAGCCAGTGAGAGCTGGAGTATCCCGGATACGGCCATCAGCTTGAGTCGCCAGGAGAACCTCGATTCCAGCAATCCAGGTTTCCGGTTTTCAGCGGGCACGGTGTCTCAGATCGCCCGTATGTATGGCCAGATCAGTGGACAACCGGTGATTCAGCAACCCTTTGCAACCCCAGATTTTTACCGCAGTTTCATCTATACACCCGGCTTTCTTGTGGCTCCCAAATGGTATCTGCGTTTGCCCCCAGGGCTGCGTCAGGTGTTGGAGTTGCCACTGGATGGACAAACGTTGCTGCAGATTGTCGCAACGCTCAGTGTCTTGATCCTCTATGGCTGGATCCTGCTGGTGCTGTTTCGGAGGCTTCTTCAGACATACCGCTATCTGCAGGGTGATGCGGGTCCGCTCCAGAAACGACCCTGGCATCAGGACAATCTCGCCTGGTACCGGGTGCTGCTGTTGCTGCCGATCCT
The DNA here is from genome assembly GCA_040376355.1 of Prochloraceae cyanobacterium. GTDB lineage: Bacteria > Cyanobacteriota > Cyanobacteriia > PCC-6307 > Cyanobiaceae > Vulcanococcus. The sequence goes on from JBEIQU010000061.1 coordinate 1,263, forward strand.
GCCCCTCACGCGGATCAGTGAAGTCTTTATTGATGACTATGTGAATTTCACCGGCGCCCCCTTGGTGGTGGTGACCTATCTGTTTTTTATCAGCTACTTCGTTTCGGCGAGCTTCTTTGTCTTCTTTCTGTTTGAAGCCCTGGGCCGCAGTCTCACGGAATGGCTGGTGCGGTTGCGGGGGGGCGGTTCAGAGCTGCAGCTGCGCAGGGTCAGCAATTTGGTGATGCCTGTGGGGCGGGTGATGGGGGGATTCGTGGCCGTGGCCCTGATCTATCGGCTGCTGATCGTGTTGGGCCTTCCATCCAGCACGGTGTTGGCCTTCTCAGCGGTTCCAGGCCTGGCCATTGGTTTGGGGGCTTCGAAGTTACTCGGCAATCTCTTTGCGGGCCTGTCGATCCAAACGGATCGCCCCCTGCGGGTGGGTGAGTTTTGTGCGATCGGCGACAACCTTGGCTTTGTCACCAAGATCGGCTTGCGCTCCCTGGAGCTGCAGACCCTGGCCAGTCGGGTCACGATCCCCAATTCCATCGCGGATGAGCAGACGATCGTGAATTATTCGCGCCGCAGCCGCAACTCAGGGGCAGCGCCTACCCAGGCGATGGATGTGCGGCTCACGATTGAAGAACGCCTTCACCCGGAGCAGGTGGACGACCTGTTGCGGCTGGTGCGCACCCACCTGAGTGCCCTGCCCCAGCTGATCGACCCATTGGTAAGCATCGAACAGAGCCAAGCCGATCAGCTCACCCTGATCTGCTTTTCCATGGTCAACCTGCAAGACTGGCCCACGTATCTGCAACTGCGCGAACTGCTGCTGCTGCGGTTGCAGCAACTGGTGGAGCAGGTTCGCCTCTCCAGCTTTGTCTTGGGGATCAGCTATGACACCACGGCTGAGCAGTTAAGACTGTTGCCCGAGTGGATGCGGGAGGAGGTCAACAGTGATCCGGATTTTGTGCTGCAAGCCTGTCGTTTGATGGTGATTTCCGAGTTCACCTACAACATTGCACTCAGGCTCCATGGCCATCAGAGCAGTTTGCGCGCGTTCAAGGATGGCATTCATGCCCTGAATCAGCGGCTGTTGATCCGTTTGGCCCGGGAGGGTGTTGAGATTCCATTCCCCACATCCCTTCAATTCCAGCGTGATCTCTAGGGGGACGACCGATGGGGCAACAGCAACCGCCCAGACTCACAACGGTGATGGTTCCGTCGCTGCTGGCACGCCTGTTGACAATCGCGCTGGTCCTCACGCCATCCCTGGTCCGATCCCAGGTGCTGTTTTCGGATTGTGTGCCCGTTGCCGGAGGCGGTGTCACCTGTGATGCCTTGGATGCCGGGGGCACCTCGCTGGATGCCAATGCAGCGCGCGATGGGCTGCCGGAACAATCGAGCTCCAGTTGGGCTGAGTTTGATCCCTATGACGGCTTCGACAACAAGCTGGGTAACAACTAGCCGGTGTGGAGCCGCTGGTAGATGGTGCTGAGGCCACGCACGATGAATTCCACTCCGATGGAGAGGGTGAACAGCCCCATGATCTTGATGAACACACTCAGGCCGACCTCCCCGGCCCATCGCACGATCCGGGCACTGAAGGTGAACACCAGGTAGTTCACCAACACCAACCCTGTGATGGCTGCCAAGAGATCCAGGCTGGTTCCCGATTGCTGCGCCAGGCCGGCAAACAGGATCACGGCGGAGAAGGTACCGGCTCCCACCGTTAACGGGATCGCAATCGGCACCACCGCCGTGGCATAGAGCTGGGCATCACTCACGGGTCTGCTGTGTTGGCCTGCCTCCGTGCCGTCGAGCGCGGATTCGCGCGGTGTCGGCTGGGGGGAGCGCGCTTTCATCATGTCCAGGCCCACACCACCCAACAGCAGCCCCCCGGCGATCTGGAAGGCGCTGATGGAGATGCCGAAGAAATCCAGCAAGGCTGTGCCCACCAGCATGAACAGCAGCAACATGCCCAGGCAGGCTGCGCTGGTGACCAGGATCAACCGCCGCACCTTGGACCGGGGCAGGCCCTGGGTTTCGTTGAGGAAGGCCCCCAACGCCGACACGTTGTTGCCGATGGCCAGTAAGCCGAACAGGTATTGCTGAAACGAGGCGCTGACCAGAGAACTCGCATCCATCGCTGCAAACCCCTTCAGTGGTGGAACGCCGGTTCGGCTTCCACCGGCTCAGGCATGGGTGCCGGCAACCGCTGAAACCAATCCACCGCCCGTTGCAGGTCCTCCAGCAGTTGGTCGGCCATGTCACGGCTGAAACCGGCCCGCAGCACAAAGCGCAGCACAGCGATCTGTTCGCAGTTGGCCGGCATCGTGTAAGCCGGCACCAGCCAACCACGGGTGCGCAAGCGCTCGGAGAGTTGAAACACGGTCCAGTTCTTCACCTGCGGCTCCAGCCGGACGGCAAACACCGGCAGCTGACCCAGGGGATGGCTCAGCAATTGCAGCCCAGGCAACGCCGCAATGCCATCGGCGAGATGGCAGGCGATCGCCTCCAGGGTTCCCATGCGTTGGCGGTAGCCCTCATGACCCAGGTGCACGAAGTTGAAGTACTGCGCCACCACCTGGGCTCCGGGCCTTGAGAAGTTCATGCCGATGGTGGGCATCTGCCCGCCGAGGTAGTTGACGTTGAAGCGCAGCTCCTCCGGCAGTGCGGCCTGCTCGCGCCAGAGCACCCAACCAACCCCCGGTAGAACACCGCCGTACTTGTGGCCGCTGGCATTGATGGACATCACGCGAGGCAGGCGGAAATCCCAGACCAGCTCGGGCGAATTGAACGGGGCAACAAAGCCGCCGGAGGCGGCATCCACGTGGATGGGCACATCGATGCCGCTGCGTTGCTGGAGTGCATCCAGGCATGCCTGCATCTGCTCGATCGGCTCATAGCTGCCGTCGAAGGTGCTGCCCAGCACGCCAACCACGCCGATGGTGTTCTCATCGCAATGGGCGGCCGCCTCCTCGCCGGTGAGATGCAGACGATCCGGGGTGATCGGCACCTGCCGTGCCTCAACATCGAAGTAGGCACAAAATTTGTCCCAGCAGATCTGGGTGTTCGTGCCCATCACCAAATTGGGGCGGCGATCATTGAGCCCCTGGGCCTGGCGCCGCTGTCGCCAGTGCCACTTGAGCACCATGCCCCCCAGCATGCAGCCTTCACTGGAGCCGGTGGTGGAGGTGCCGATCGCCTGGTCTGGATCGTCGGCATTCCAGAGGTGGGCCAGGATCCGTAAACAGCGCTCCTCGAGCTCCGCGGTCTGGGGATATTCATCTTTATCGATCATGTTTTTTTCGGCGCACTCCTGCATCAACTGCAGCGCCTCAGGCTCCATCCACGTGCCCACGAAGGTGGCCAGATTCAGACGGGCATTGCCATCGAGCATCAGGTGGTCGTGCACCATCTGATAGGCCAGATCGGCATGCAGGCCTTTGTCGCTCAAGCGATCGCGCGGCATCTGCCCGGGTAGCTGATGAAGTCCCAACCGGTGGCCCAGCCGTGCGCTCAGGTCGAGCTGGGGGGAACGTTGACGACCCTTCACAGCAACACAATCCAGCAAGACCGCAGGCTAGGGGCGATCACCGCTCGGGACAGACTCAGCTGCTGCTGGCCTGGCAAGGAGGTTCATGGACTGTTGAGCCCCCTCAGCGGAGGGGATGGCTTGCTTGGGCTAAGCCGTCTTCATCCAGCGAGGTCTCCAGCAGATAGGCCGCCAGGTTGCTGAGCGAGCGGCCCTCTAGATCGCTGCGTTGCTGGAGCGCTGAGTACGCGTGGTGCGGCACGGTGATGGTGATGCGACGTGGTCTGCGGAAGACCAGCGACCGTGCTGCTGTTGGGAGCGCCATGGTGATGTCCCCTGGGGAGATGTCTCACTGTTGTGCATCCCCCGTGCTGCTGAATAGATCCCATTCACGGCTGCCCAATCCAGGGGTCCCAGTTGTGGGTATGCCCGGGGATGCGTCTCGACACGGTTGGTGTGCATGGCCCCTGATGCTGTGGCTTCTATCGATCCCCCGACCTGTTGGGTTGTGGCGGATCACCAGATCTGTGGTCAGGCCGTTGGCGGGCTGCTCAGTGAGCAATTCGGGTTGGAGCTGGTGGCGGTCTGCCCCTCCGTGGGCGAGGCGCTGGGGTTGATGAAGCGGTCATCCCCCCCAGCGCTGCTCCTGCTGGATGTGTTCCAGCCCGGGCAGCGTTGGCAGGATGCTGCGCTGGCCCTGCGGGAGTTGAACCCCAATGGCCGTTTGATCCTGCTCACGGCGCCAGGGGAGCCCTGTGTGCCGCCGGAGCCGATCGTTCCGATCCTGCTGGGGGTGGTGGAGAAGTCACGCCCCTGGGACGACCTGCTGGAGTTGGTGAGCCGCTGGCAGCAGCAGCACCCCTCGGCCGATCAGCGACGGCTCGCCAATGCGCTGGTGCAACTGGATCGCCTCTCTCCGCGAGAACGCCTGGTGTTCCACGCCGTTGGCAAAGGGATGCAGAACAAAGAGATCGCCAAACAGATGGCGTTGTGCCTGAACACCGTGGAGACCTACCGCAAAACCATTAGCGCCAAGCTGGGGCTCAGTGGTGTCGAACTGGTGAGAGCCGCTGCGCTGCACCGCTGCACCGCCGCTCCATTGCACCCATCCCTGCCCGCCGGTTGGGCTGCATGCTGAGCCGCCCGCCGGCGGTCGCATCAGGGCACGGGCACCAGCGTTGAAGGCGAGCTGTCCGTGGGGCGCTGGGGGCCCATGGGCAACAGCCGCATCTGGCCGCGGGTTGCGTTGAGAGCCTGGCGCAGGTCCACGGTCTTGACCTGCGGATCGCCATAGGTGCGCCAGCTGAAGCGCAACTGTTTCAGGTCAGACACGCTGGTCCAGGTGGTGAAGTCGGCGTCGGTTTCGGACGTTCCTTTGGGTGGTTGGGTGACGCCGTAGGGGATGTCGAAGTTGTTGAGGATGTGGAACAGGTTGAATGCCGCCTGATTCGCGTTGGCTGGTTGCGCCGCCCCCTGGGTGAAATACACCATGCGCACAAAGCGCGAGGGGGGTGTGAAATCCCCGGGCAGGCCGGCACCGCCCCCCCCCATGCCAAAGGGTTTGAGGGTGATCTGGCCGGCCCCCGGGGCGCCGATGGTTTTGGGGGCCGGGTAGGCCTGCATCAACGTCACGTAGTTGTTGAGGTTGGTGAGGTGCCAATCAAAGGTGGGCGCATTGGTGAGCACGCGGGTGGGGTTGTCGTGCACCACCAGGCGGCCGCCCCGGGGTTCGATCACGATGCTGCGACCGGCGGCGTCCTGCACCTTGATGTGCATGTCGGGAACGATGCCGATCAGGTCCATCACCTGGGGGGTGAGGTCGATCGAGCCGATCTGGGCTTTCACCTCTTCGGTGGTGGCGAAGTTGCCGAGGATCCAGGCGGTGATCTGCGCGGGGGCGAGGATGCGCCCGGAGCGGGCCTGGGCCGCGGGGGTGTACTGGGCGTAGCCCGGGAAATAGAACAACCCCACGTTGAGGCCCTTTTCATTGAGGCCGTCAATGAGCATGTCGCTGTGGGTGGCGGCGGTGGCCCCCACGAAGCCGTAACGGCTGCGGTAGCGCAGGGGGGCACCGCTGGTGCTGCTGCCGCTGAAGCGGCTGCCCGCTGGCCAGATGGCGATCTGGGAATCCAGCGGTTGGCCGAATTCCAGGGTGCGGCCCACCACCACGGAGCCATCGGCGGCGGTGAGCGCTCCTCCGGTACAGGCCTCGCTGCGAAGGGGGGCAGTGCTGATCCCCAGCAGGGCCAGGGTGAGGCCGGCTGTGAGGCTGGTGGAGAGGCGACGCAGCATGGGGCGTGGGCCGGGAGGTGTTGTTGCTGTTGTAGGTCGGCAGGCCTGTGGCGTCAGCGGTGCGCTGTTGCCAAGCTGAGGCCAGTCAGGGGTGAGCCATGCGCCGTTGGTTGTTTGCCGCCGCCTTGTTGTGCACCGAGTCGGCGTTGGCGGTGGATTACCGCACGTGCATCGCTCTGGACCAGGCGGAAGCCGAGGCGATGGCCTCGCTCACGCGGGATCTGGATCGCCTGGCGGCCAGTCGCGAAGCGGAGCGTGAGGTGCAGAAGTGCGGGGTGAAACCCAGTTCAACGGCCCTGCTGGAGGGCTGGTATGACTGCATCTACGGCACGTTTCCCTACGCCAGCGCTGCGGAGCGGCAGCGCTATGAGGCTCCGCTCCGTATCGCGCACGAACGGCGGATCCAATCGATCTTTGATCAACAGCTCAAGCTGAGCTGCCCTTGAGTGGTGCAACTGATGCGAGCGTCTCTGCTGGGTTCCGTTGCGCTGGTGTTGATCGTGGCTTCCCCTGTGCTGGGGACATCGCCAGCTTGGATCCAGACCAGGGATGATTTCCTGAAGGACCCGGCCATGCACGCTGTGTTGATGGGGCATTGCCAACGGGGGCGTGCGGCTAACCAGGCCGGCCTCTCGCTGTTCAACGACGCCTGGGTGACGTCGATCACCAAGCTGCGCTTCGAGGCCGGCGTGGACACCCGTGATGGCGCAACCACCAAGACGTTTTTGGCTGGGCTCTCGGCTGCCGTCAGCCGGGCCTGCCCTGGGGTCTGGTGAGGCGCAGCCGCGCCGATGGGTTGCCTGTGGGTCAGCCGTGTTGGCGCACGCGCTTCACGGCCAGGCCGGCTTCCGTTGCCGTCACGGCCGCCAGCGCCAGCAGACCAATCAGGCCCACGAGCTGGTTCTGCGCTTCCGCTGCCGCTTCGGCGTTTTGCCCCAAGGCGGCGCCGGCCACAAACCAGCTGGTGGCCAGGGCCGAGGTGATCCAGTACGCCCTCCAGCGTCGTTGATAGAGGTAGCCGGCGCCGAGCCCCGGCACCACATTCAGCACCACCGCCACCCAGCCGGCGGAAGCGGCGAGGATCTGGTCTCGGGTTGGCGTCATGGGGCGCTGCGGATGGGCTGTTGCCATTGTGGTGGCTGGGGCTGGGGTGTGAGCACGAAACGCTCGCGCGAGTAGCCATTGCGCTCCAAGCTGAGCAACGCGGCCTCCAGCAACGCTGGCTCCAGAACGGAGCTGCGGCTGAG
>JBEIQU010000032.1:0-11169 GCA_040376355.1 Prochloraceae cyanobacterium
AACCCAGCACCGACTGGTGCAGGTCCGGCAGCGGCAAATTCATCGGAAACAGGCAGAACTCCTCGTGCTCCACCTCCAGCACATGGATGCCGCGGTGGGCCAGACGCTGCTCCAGGCGCCGCTGCAGCACGTCGTAGGCCACCGGTGGCGCCAGGGCCAGGGAGGTTTCCTCCACGAAAAACAGGCCATCCCCCAGATCCATGGCATAGAGAAAGGTGGGGGGCTGCAGGCGTTGCTGCGGGCTGAGGTGATCGCAGCGGTAATCCATCAGCACGAATTGGCCCGGCTGCACCGGCGGTGCTGAAAAACGGCCGACGATGCCGTAGGCCGCCTGGCCCGCCACGGGCCCCTCATCGGGGCGCTGCACCAGCAAGGGTTGATGGCCCGTGGCGTCCACCACCAGCCGGGCCTGGTGCGTGGGGCCCTCACGGGTCTGCAACGCGGTCAGCCCCTCCGCCTCCAGCGTGTGCAGGGCCGTCGCCGTGCCCTGCAGCAGTTCCACCCCGCCGCGCTCCAGGGCCGCGAGCCAATGGCTCTGCAGGGCCTGACGGTTGAACAGGCCGTAATCACGGCGATGGAGAGTGGGCTGGTTGGCGGGGCAGTTGGGGTCGACAGCACCGGCACCGAAGTAGCTAACGCAATCACTCCAGCGGTGCTCCAGCAGGTGCCCCAACTTGAGGGCATCCAGCTCCTCACCCCAGATGCCATAGGTGTTGGGCCAGGGCTGCCGCAGATCATGGGCTGCCAGCAAGGCCACGCTGAGCCCCTGCTCCGCCAGGGACGCAGCCATGCACAGGGCGGCGGGCCCACCCCCCAGCACCAGCACCTGCCTCACCATGTCACCGATACGGTGTGGGCACATCCTGCAACAGAGCCCATGGGCGCCATCACCCGTTGGCTGCTGGCCCTGCTCACGGGCCTGATGCTCATGCTGCCCTTCGCGAGTGGGCCGACCGCGGCCTGGGCGGCCGAACCGGCCGCCGTGCCCCTCCATGTGGCCCTCCGGGTGGGCAACGTCTACCGGTTTTCGGCGCGGGAGAAGACCTACGGCGCAGAGGGCACGCTGCGCCTCTCCGCACCGGCCGCCGAGATGCGGCGGTGGTTGGCGGCGGGGGTGGATCCGGTGCAGTTGGTGCGCTTTCAGAACCTGGTGGAACCCTGGAATTCGCAGATCGAAGCCAACAGCGGCCCCCTACGACTGGGGACCAACATCGGCCGCGACTATCACTTCAACGGCACCTTCTATTCCGATGAGATCAATTTCCGCAGCTATCCCTTCGGCACCCTGCCGCTACAGCTGCAGGTGGTGGCCGACCCCAGCTTCCCTTCAAGCCTGAGCCATCCACCCCGCCTGCAGCTGAAGCCCAATCCCGCCCAATCCGGTGTGCAGCGAAGCAGCAACATGAGCGGCTACCGCCTCAGCGCCTGGCGGCTGGTGCCGGGGCAGGGCGGTGTGGAGATGCAGCTGATTTACAACCCGATGGGCTGGTCGGCGCTGGTGAAGTGGGTGTTGCCGCTCACCATCACCATGGTGGTGATGCTGCTGACCCCGAACCTGCGGGCCAGCTTCAGCTCGGAGCGTCTGGCGATTCCCCCGGTGGTGCTGCTGACCCTGGTGTTCATGCAGCAGGCCTACCGCGACTCGCTCCCCTCCTTGCCCTATCTCACGGTGCTGGATGGGCTCTACGCCTTCTCCTACCTGGTGACGCTGGTGTTCTTCTGCGAGTTCATCTGGTGCGCCAACCGCAACGACCGCCTCGGCGGAGCCTGCAGTGCCGTGGGTGAACGTCGGATTGAACGCCTGGAACTCAGCCTGCAGTTGGCGAGCTTGGCGGGCTACAGCCTGCTGGTGGCCTGGGCCTGGGGGCAGAGCTGATGCTGACCACCGGGATCACCGACGAAGCCCTCAGGCTTCGTCGGCATCACTGGCCTCGGTGGTGGCTGCGTCGAGGGTGGCAGCGTCGAGATCCACCTCCTCCTCATCGGCCGCCGGTGGCACCAGCACCACCTCCGCCAGGCGATCACCGCTATCGAGGCGCTGCAGGCGCACCCCCGTGGCGGCGCGGGACTGCTGGGGCACGGCATCGGCGCGCATGCGCACAATCACGCCCTTCTCGCTCACCAGCAGCAGTTCCTCACCGCTGCCGAGCACCTTCAGCCCCACGAGCACATCGCCGTCCCGGCGGAACTTGATCGCCCGCAGGCCCATGCCGGCGCGCTTCTGCAGGCGGAACTGATCCACCGGTACCCGCTTGCCCAGACCGCTGGCGCTGGCCACGAGCACCCAGGGGCCCTCGCTGGCGGCGACCTCATCGCCCTCCTCCTCCTCAACGGCGTCAGCGGCGCTGCCCTCCACCCGGTCCGCCAGTTCCACCGGCAGCACGTCCATGCTCACCAGCTGATCGCCGGGGCGCAGGTTCATGGCCCGCACGCCCCGGGCGGTGCGGCCCAGGGGACGCAGCTCCTCATCACTGAGGCGGAAGTGGATCGTGATGCCGTTGCGCGAGCCGATCAGAACGCTGTCACCGGGCTGGGCCAGGCGCACCCAGCAGAGGGCATCGCCCTCCTCCAGGGAGATGGCAATCAGGCCGTTGGAGCGGATGTTGGCGAAGGCCGAGAGGCGTGTGCGCTTGATGAAGCCGCCGCTGGTGAGCATCACCAGAACGGCATCTTCAGCGAACTCACTCACCGCCAGCAACGAGGTGATCTGCTCCTCGCGGGGAATGGGCAGCAGCTGCACGATCGGCGTGCCCTTGGCGGCACGGCTGCAGAGGGGCACCCGATAGGCAGGAACCGTGTACACCACGCCCCGGTCGGAGAACAGCAACAGCGAGTCGTGGTCGTTGCAGCTGATGAACAGCCGCACGGCCTCTTCCCCCTGGGTGCGGGTACCGGCCTTACCGCGGGTGCCGCGGCTGGTGGCTTCAAACTCACTCACCGGCATCCGCTTGAGGTAGCCGTTCTCGGTGAGCAGCACCACCGACCGCTCGTTAGCGATCAGGTCGATGTCCTCCAGGCCGCCTTCCACATCGAGAATCTCGGTGCGGCGCGGTGAGTCGTAGCGGGAGCGGATGACACCCAGCTCGTCGGTGATCAGCCCGAACACCCGCTCCTTACGAGCCAGGATGTCGTTGTAGTCGGTGATCTTGGCGAGCAGATCCTCGTGCTCGAGCCGGATCTTGTCCGCCTCCAAGGCGGTGAGCCGGCGCAGCTGCATCTGCAGGATCGCGTCCGCCTGGGTGTCGGTGAGGCCGAACTGATCCATCAGCTGGCTGCGGGCCGTGGCCGTATCCGCCGCCGAACGAATGAGGGCAATGATCGCGTCGAGGTTGTCGAGGGCGATCAGCAAACCCAGCAGGATGTGGTCGCGCTCTTCGGCTTTGCGCAGCAGATAGCGGGTGCGGCGCTCGATCGTCTCGACGCGGAATTCGAGGAACACCTCCAGCATCTTGCGCAGGGTGAGCAGCACCGGCTCCCCCTTCACCAGAGCCAGCATGTAGGCGCTGAAATTGCTCTGCAGCGGGGTGAGCTTGAACAGGTTGTTCAGCACCACCTGCGGGTAGGCGTCGCGGCGCAGTTCGATCACGATGCGCATGCCGTCGCGATCGCTCTCATCGCGAATATCCGAGATGCCTTCGAGCTTCTTGTCGTTGACCAATTCAGCGATGCGCTCGATCAACGCCGCTTTGTTGGTCTGGTACGGCAACTCGGTGATGATCACCGCATCGCGATCGGGGCGCCCCTTGGCCTCAATCGTTTCAATCGACGCCACACCGCGCATGGTCACCGAGCCGCGACCGGTGGTGAACATCTCACGGATGCCACGGCGGCCAAGGATCTGACCACCGGTGGGGAAATCAGGCCCCGGAATGATCGCCATGAGTTCGCGATCATCGATGCTGGGGTTGGCGATCAACGCCAACAACCCATCGACCAGCTCGGTGAGGTTGTGGGGGGGGATATTGGTGGCCATCCCCACCGCGATGCCCGTGGAGCCGTTGAGCAGCAGCTGGGGCACCCGGGCGGGCATCACCGTGGGTTCCTGCTGGGAGCCATCGAAGTTGTCGATGAAATCGACGGTCTCGCTCTCGATGTCCTCCAGCAGGCTGTCGGTGGTGAGCGCCTGCAGCCGCGACTCGGTGTAGCGCATGGCGGCGGGCGGATCGTTGTCCACCGAACCGAAGTTGCCGTGCCCGTCGATCAGGGGCATGCGCATGGAAAAGTCCTGCGCCATCCGCACCAGGGCGTCGTACACCGCGGTGTCGCCATGGGGGTGGTACTTACCGAGTACCTCACCCACCACACGGGCGCATTTGCGGTAGGGCCGGTCGCTGGTGAGGCCCAGCTCGTACATCGCATAGAGGATGCGGCGATGCACAGGCTTGAGGCCATCGCGGGCGTCGGGCAGGGCCCGTCCCACGATCACGCTCATCGCGTACTCCAAGTAGGAGCGCGACATCTCGTTGCGCAGATCAGCCTGGATGATCCGGCCGTCTGATCCCGATGGACCCTCCGGCCCGCCCCCGGAAGTGATCTCACCGGGTTCGGTTGGATCCGCCATTCGCAACAGCTTTGGTTAGAACACATTTTATCGGTTATCGCGTCTGTGTCTGCCTTGAGCGGGAGCTTCCCCAGCCGGACCGAGGCGGAGCTGCAGCAGCTGCAGCAGGACGGCCGGCTGGCGGTGTGCACGGCCGAGGCCTTTCGCAGCCAGGTGGCGCAGCACGGCCTCGCTGAGGCCTACCGCCGCACCCATGTGGTGGTGGCCAGCGGCGCCGAGTTCACCAGCCAAGCAAGCCTGCTGCTGCAGTTGGGCCCCACCGACCCGCCAATGCGGATTCGACGCTTTCGGCTGGGGCCGGCGGAGGGCCAAGGGGGGCACGGCAACACCGACCTGCTGCTGCCGCTCGGCCAGGGGGGCGCCCTGGCGCTGGAGGCCCTGCTGCGGGGCGACACCCTGCCGTTCAGCGCCAGCGGCAGCGGCGGAGAACAACAGCCCCGGCTGGAGCTGGAAACGCAGCTCAGCCTGGAGCAGATCGGCGCCGGCCGGCTGCTGCTGCACCGCGGCGTCGTGGAAAACGGGGTGGTGGCCGTCAGCAGCCGCGAAGGCCTCACCCCCACCCCCTGGGGCCCCGTGCTGGGCCCCTTGGTGAGCGCCCTCTACAGCTGCGGCGGCGCCGGCAGCATCGGTCTCACCATGCCGGGGCTGCGCCAGCTCGGACCCGGGTCCCCCCTGTTGGTGGCCGGAGGGATCGGCTGGGTCAGCGGCGCCGGCAGCGGCCACAACCCCGCGGTGAAACGTCAGACGGAGGGCCAGGCCCTGAGCCCTGGCGCCTGCGCCGCCGTGGAGGTGGATCTGCACAGCCTCGACCCCCGCTGGCTGCGCGCCACCCGTCTCGGGGGAGAGGACACCGGCCTGCTGGTGGCCCTGGCGGCCCCGGTGCCTCTTCTGAATGGGGAGCAGGCCCGCTGGGCGGCGATGGACGACACCCAGCTGGAGGCGCCGGTGCTGGATTACGGCATCCCCCGCCGGGTGCGGCCGAGCTTCGGTCGGGTCCGCTATAGCGAGCTACGCAGCGGCCAGCTCAGGGTGGGGGAGCGGCAGCTGAGTTGCGCGCCGGCCCACAGCCCGCGGTTGGCGGCCGAGATCGGCGCCGCCCTGGTGACCCAGCTACAGGAGGGGCGCTTCCCCCTGCGTCCACCGCTGGCTCCATTGCCGAAACGGGCTGCGCTGCAGCCCCTCGACTGATGGCAACCCTTGAAAACGGCCGTAAGCTCACCGTTCATCGAGCCCGCTTTCGGATCCATGGCTGACGCTGACGCCCCCACCCCAGACGGGGAGCAGCTGACCGATGCCCTGACGGAGGTCACACCTGAGGCCCCAGAACCCGCCCAGGACCTTCAGCCCGCCCCGGCCGACGAACCCCAGGTGGCCAGCACGGTGGAGGTGCCCGCCACGCCGGCCACTCCCGTGCTGCCAGTCAGCGTGGAGGCGCCCTCCGCTGGCGAGGGCGGTGAATGGGACCTGCTGGTGAGCAAGGTGCAGGCCTGGCTGGCCAGCGGGCAACTGCAACAGCAGTGGCAGACGGCCCGCACCCCCCTCAGCCTGCTGGCGGGGCTGATCGCGCTGCTGCTGGTGCTGCGCATCTACGGCGCCCTGCTGGCGGTGCTGGACAGCATTCCGCTGTTGCCCGGATTGCTGGAACTGGCGGGTCTGATCGCCGTGATCCAGTTCGGCCTCACCCGCCTGGTGCGCAGCACGGATCGCCGCCAGGTGATCGACGGGCTGCGCCAGCGCTGGCAGAGCTTCCGCGGCCGCAGCTGAGGCGCCGCAACCCCAGGGGAGCAACGGGCCAGTTGATAGCTTGGCCCGATTGCATCACGGTCTCTGGTGGACATTCAGCTCGGTCGTTCCCGCACCGTTCGTCGCGCCTACGGCATCGACGAGATTGCCCTCGTGCCGGGGGGACGCACCGTGGATCCAACGGTGACCGACAGCAGCTGGACCCTGGGGGGGCTGACCCGCGAGATCCCGATCATCGCCAGTGCCATGGATGGCGTGGTGGATGTGGGCATGTGCGTGGAGCTCACCAAGCAGGGGGCCCTGGGGGTCCTCAACCTGGAGGGGGTGCAATGCCGCTACGACGACCCCAACCCGGCCCTAGACCGCATCGCCGCGGTGGGGAAAGAGGAGTTCGTGCCCCTGATGCAGGAGCTCTACAGCCAGCCGGTGCGGGAAGACCTGATCCGCCAGCGGATCGGTGAAATCAAGCAGCGCGGGGGCATCGCCGCCGTGAGCGCCACTCCGGTGGCCGCCCTCAAGTTCGGCAAGGCCATCGCCGAGGCCGGCGCCGACCTGTTCTTCGTGCAGGCCACGGTGGTGAGCACCGAGCACGTGGGGCCGGAGGGGCAGGACAGCCTCGATCTGGCGGCCCTCTGCCGTGACTTCGGCGTACCCGTGGTGATCGGCAACTGCGTCACCTATGAGGTAGCCCTGAAATTGATGCGCGCCGGCGCCGCCGGCGTGATGGTGGGCATCGGCCCTGGCGCCGCCTGCACCAGCCGCGGCGTGCTGGGCATCGGCATCCCCCAAGCCACCTCCGTGGCTGACTGCGCCGCCGCCCGCGCCGACTACCTGGCGGAGAGCGGCCGCTATGTGCCGATCGTGGCCGACGGCGGCATCGTGACCGGCGGCGACATCTGCAAGTGCCTGGCCTGCGGCGCCGACGCCGTGATGATCGGCTCCCCCATTGCCAGGGCCGCAGAAGCCCCTGGCCGTGGCTTCCACTGGGGCATGGCCACCCCAAGCCCGGTACTGCCCCGCGGCACTCGCATCAAGGTGGGCACCACCGGCAGCCTCGAGAAGATCCTGCGGGGCCCCGCCTCCCTCGACGACGGCACCCAGAACCTGCTGGGCTGCATCAAGACCTCCATGGGCACCCTCGGCGCCCGCACCATCAAGGAAATGCAGCAGGTGGAGGTGGTGGTGGCCCCGTCGCTGCTCACTGAAGGCAAGGTGTACCAGAAAGCCCAGCAGCTGGGCATGGGCAAATAAGCACCCCTGGTTGGGGGGTGAACAGCGGCGTTAGCCTCGAAGACGTGCGGGCTTCGGCCCTCACACTCCTCACACCCCCTGGCCCGGCGCGTCCGGGCTTTCTGTCTTCTCCCCCCACTCCCGCCACCTGAGGCGGGTAACGACTTCCAGCACCGCTTGGGCGAACGCCGAAAGCCGTTGCTAGATTCCAAAAACCCTGTTCCCTCCTCGGATGTCCAGCGCCGCTGCCGTCACCGACGCTTCCTTCGAGCAAGACGTGCTCAAAAGCGATGTGCCCGTGCTGGTCGACTTTTGGGCCCCTTGGTGCGGACCTTGCCGCATGGTCGCTCCGATCGTGGACGAGATCGCCAAGGAGTTCGAGGGCAAGATCAAGGTGTTCAAGCTCAACACCGACGAGAACCCCAACGTGGCCAGCCAGTACGGCATCCGCAGCATCCCCACGCTGATGGTGTTCAAGGACGGCCAGAAGGTGGACACCGTCGTGGGTGCCGTTCCCAAAACCACCCTCTCGGGCACGATCTCGAAGTACCTCTGAGCCCCAACGCTGAGCCCCTCCGAGCAAAGCCCCCTCGAGGCCCTGGCCTCCGCCCTGGAACACCATCCCCAGCGGCGGGCCATTGAGCGCAGCGTGGTCAGCCTGCTGGAAATTGCCCGCGCCAACAGCGACGCCGATGAATGGCGGCTGATCACTGGCGCCCTGGCGGATATCCGCGACGGCCTCAGCGTGTTCGCGCCCCATCGGCTCACACGCAAGGTGACGGTGTTCGGCTCGGCCCGCACCGCCCCCAACGACCCCGCCTACCGCCTGGCCCAGGAGCTGGCGGTGGAGGCCGTTCAGCAGGGCTTTGAGGTCATGACCGGTGCCGGCGGCGGCATCATGGAGGCCGCCAACAGTGGGGCCGGCTGCGACAACAGCATCGGCCTCAATGTGGAGCTGCCGTTTGAGCAGCATGCCAACCGCTACGTGAATGCGTGCGAAGGGCGGTTGCTGCATTTCCGTTATTTCTTCACCCGCAAACTGTTCTTCCTGCGGGAAAGCGATGCCCTGGTGGTGATGCCAGGGGGCTTCGGCACCTTTGATGAGCTGTTTGAATCCCTCACCCTGATTCAGACGGGCCGCACCACCCCCATTCCCCTGGTGATGCTGGCCCCACCGGGGGATCCGTTCTGGCCCAACTGGCTCGGGGAGATGCAGCAGGCGCTGGCCAGCCGCGGCCTGATCTCCCCGGAGGACACCACCCTGCTCAAGCAGGCCAGCTCCGCAGCGGAGGCGATGGCGATCATCAGCCACTTCTATCGGGTGTTTCACGGCGCCCAGTACGCCCAGGACTGCCTGGAACTGCTGCTCCACGGCGCCCTCAGCGATCAGCAGCTGCACCAGCTCAACAGCCGCTTCGGCGCCCTCATGGACGAGGGCAACATCAGCCAGGGGGAGAGCTGCGACAACCGCGGCATCCTGCGGCCCTGCCTGCGCTTTCAGCTGGATCGCCGGCGTATCGGGCTGCTCTACCAACTGCTCGATCAGCTCAACGACCTGCCGCTGGAGGGGCAACCGGCGATCGAGCAACCTGGCCAACGTGTGCGCCGCTCGCCCCAGCCATGACCCGCATCGGCCTGATCGACTACGGCATGGGCAACCTCCATTCCGTGCAGCGGGCCTTCGAGCGGCTGGGCTGCACGGTGGAGACGGTGCACACCGAGACGGCCATGGAGCCCTGCGAAGCCCTGGTGCTGCCCGGTGTGGGGGCCTTTGATCCAGCCATGGAACGGCTGCATCAGTCGGGGCTGGTGCCCGCCATCCGGCAGTGGTGCGCCCAGGATCGCCCCCTGCTGGGGATCTGCCTGGGGCTGCAGCTGCTGTTTGAGGGCAGCGACGAGGGTGAACGGCCAGGGCTGGGGCTGATCCGTGGCCATGTGGCCGCCCTGCCCCGCTGCCCGGGGCACCCCATTCCCCACATGGGCTGGGAACCGCTGCTGCCCGCCACCGCCAGCCCGCTGCTGCCCCAGGGGACCCCGGAGGCCTGGATGTATTTCGTGCACTCGTTTGCGGCGGTGCCGGCCGATCCCAGCTGCATCACCGCCCGGGTGGCGTTCGGCTCGGAGGCCGTGACCGCCGCGGTGTGGCAGGGAAGCCTGGCGGCCTGCCAGTTCCATCCGGAGAAATCCGCTGAGGCGGGGGAGGCGCTGCTGCGGCGCTGGCTGGCCTGGCTGGAGCAACGGCTGCCATGAGCCTGCGGCTGAGCGGAGGGCGGCGGCTGCAGAGCCCGCCGGGGCAAACGGCCCGGCCCACCCCCTCCCGCGTGCGACTGGCGGTGATGAACATGCTGGCGGTGCACCTGCCCGGAGCCCGCTGGCTCGACCTCTGCTGCGGCAGCGGCGTGATGGGCTGTGAGGCCCTGCACCACGGTGTGGCGGCTGTGGTGGCCGTGGACCAGGACCGCCGCATGGCCGCCACAGCCCGAGCCAACCTGGAGCTGGTGGCCGCGGATCGGGATCCAGCACCCACGGTGTCGGTGGTCAGCCAAGAGGTGCTGCGCTGGCTGCAGCAGCCACCCCAGGGCCTGGAGGCCTTGGATCTGAAGCCGTTTGATCTGATCTATGCCGACCCCCCCTACGCAGCAGGGCTCTATGGCCCGATCTGCCGGGCCTTGCGCGACGGGGAATGGCTGAGACCCTCTGGCCTGCTCCTGCTGGAGTGCTCCAGCGACGGGGTTCCGCCCCTGGAGGCGGGTTGGCAACTCAACAAACAGAAGCGCTATGGAGGCAGCACCGTGCTGCTACTCCAACGCCTCTGACGTCCGAAGCCCCTGGGGCGATCAGCCGCCCAGGGCGCTACCGCGGCGGTACTGGTTCCAGGCGGCCACGAACAGACCCGCCAACGTCACGGGAATCAGACCGAGCACGATGCCGCAAAGCAGGGGTTCGATCATGGGTGGGAACACGGGTCTGGTTGCACAATTCTTCCACGCCCATGCCCCAACCTGCTGGTCCAGTGGTTCGTTTTGACATCAGCGTTGTGAGATCAGCGACGTGACCGCACCGTCGACTCCCTCCGCGGCGACGCCCCCCACCGCCAGCCGGCGCGGCTTGATCTCCGCCCTGATGCTGGTGGCAGCCGTGTGCGTGGCCGTGGTGGCCCTGGTGGTGTTGCTTCCGGCGGCCCGCAGCGATCCCTACACCCGCAGCACCCTGCAGCTCAGCGGCTCCGGCGAGCGCGGTGAGCAACTGTTTCTGATCAACTGCGCCGGCTGCCATGGCATCGCCGCCCAGGGGTTGGTGGGGCCCAACTTGCACGGCGTGAACAGCCGCAAGAACAACCGCCAGCTGATCCAGCAAGTGGTGAGCGGTCGGACGCCCCCCATGCCCCGTTTCCAGCCCGAACCCCAGGCCATGGCTGACCTGTTGGCCTATCTGCACACGCTCACGTGAGCGTGGCGGTGGTGTTGGTGGAGCCGGCCGGTCCCCTGAACGTGGGGAGCGTGGCCCGGCTGTGCGCCAACTTCAACATCCACGATCTGCGGCTCGTGGCCCCCCGCTGCGATCACCGGGGGGAGGAGGCCCGGCTGATGGCGGTGCACGCGGAGGCCCTGCTCGAGCGGGCCCAGCTGTTTCCC
>JBEIQU010000123.1:0-5367 GCA_040376355.1 Prochloraceae cyanobacterium
GGGTGCCGCTGGGCTGGGCCAGGATCGCCTGGTAGGCGGGGCCACCGCCGCGGCCCACGGAACCGCCGCGGCCATGGAAGATGCGCAGGGCCACGTCGTGGCCACTGGCCAGGTGCTGGAGCGCAATCTGGGCCTGGTGGATCTCCCAGTTGCTGGAGAGGAAGCCCGAATCCTTGTTGCTGTCGGAGTAGCCGAGCATCAGCTCCTGCAGGGGCTTGCCGGTGGGGCTGATGCTGGCGATCAGCTGGCGGTAGAAGGGCTCGGAGAACAGCCGCTCCATCACCGCCGGGGCAGCCTTGAGGTCTTCCACCGTTTCAAACAGGGGCACTACCAACAGGCTGGAGCGCTGGGCCATGGGGTCCACCAGCCCCGCCTCCTTGGCCAGCAGCAGCACCTCCAGCAGATCCGACACCGTGTGACTCATGGAGATCACGTAGGTGCGGCAGATGCGGCTGCCGAATTCCTGCTGCAGCCGCTGCACCACCCGCAGCACATCGAAGGTTTCCGCCGTGGCGACACTCCACTGCACCGACGGCGAGATCAGGGGCCGGCGGGTCTGGAGCTCGGTGAGCAGCCACTCCACCCGCTGGGGCTCCTCCATCTCGCCGTAGGGCACCGGCAGCTGCAGGTAGCGGCTCAGTTCATCGAGGGCATCGCTGTGGCGGGTGCTCTCCTGGCGGATGTCGAGGCCGGCCAGGCAGAAGGCAAAGGTGTGCACCTGGGCGATCAGGTTGTCCAGGGGCTCACAGCTGAGGCCGGTGCCCGAGAGGCTGTCGTTGATCAGCTCCAGGTCGTTGCGGAACTCCGTGACCGAGGCGTAGTGCAGCTCCGGGGCAGGGGCCGGGGCCAGGGCCCCCTGGCCGAACTCCGGCAGGGCGGGCCGGGTGTCGGAGGGGGTTTCCCAACCGGCGCTGGCCAGCTGCTGGTTGCGCTCGTGGGTGAGGCGAAGACGCTCCAGCACGTAGCTGAGCTTGAGGCGGTAGGGCTCCAGGCGGTAGCGGGCCGCCCGCTCCTCATAGATCTCCGGGAAGCGCAGCCGGTCCATCTCCAGGGATTCCAGCAGCGGGGCGCTCACCTGGCTCCACTGCATCGAGATGCTGAGCTGGTCGCGCAGATCCCCCACCGCCGCCAAATAGCGCTCGAGCATCAGCTGGCGCTGGAAGCAGGCGGTGCGCCAGGTGATCTCCGGCGTCACCGAAGGGTTGCCGTCGCGGTCGGAGCCCACCCAGGAACCGAAGCTGCAGAAGGCATCCCCGGGGGGCTGCACATCGGGATAACTGGCGTTCAGGGCGGTGCGGATCCGCTGCCGCAGCTGCGGCATGGCCCCGAACAGCACCTGCTGGAAATAGTGGAGGGCGTAATCCACCTCATCCAGCACCGAAGGCTTGAACTGGTGCAGTTCATCGGTGCGCCACCACAACCGCACCTCCTCCTCCAGCTGCTGGCGCAGGCTCTGGCGGTCGTCAAGGTTGAGCTGCTGGCTGTGCTGCAGCTTCTGAATCAACGAGGCCACCCGCCGTTGCTTGTGGCGGATGGTGTGGCGCACGATCTCCGTGGGGTGCGCGGTGAACACCAGCCGGATCTCCAGCTCCTGCAGCAGCTGCTCGATCTGGGCCGGCGGCACCCCCAGGCCCCGCATGCGGGCGAACAGCTCACGGAAGGTGGCCGGTTCGGTCTGGGCCGCCAACGGCGGCAGGAAGGGATCGCTGAGGTGCTCCGGGTGGTGGGCCTGCAGGCTGGCGAGGTAGCTGTCCTCCTCGATGTGCTGCTCGAGGATGTTGACCAGTTGGAAATAGAGGGAGAAGGCCCGGGCGGCGGCGATGCCCTCGGCCAGATCCATCTCGCGGATCAGCTGCACGATCTCGGCCGTTGCCGCTTCCGAAGCCTGATCGGGCTCACCGCCTTCGATGGCGCCACTGATCTCCTTCATGCGCATCAGGCGATCGGCCTGCTGCGGCGGGCACTCGCTGCGCAGCACCGTCTGCCAGAGGTCTTCAACAAGCTCCAGCCGTTCCGCCAGCAGCCGCGGCCGGCTGGCCTCCGCGCCAGCGAGGGGGGCTGCGGCTGAGCCCGGGGCTGCTCCGGGCACGGCGCCGGTCGCTTCGGTGGCGGCGAGGGTGGGCCCCATGGAGGCGGAGTCGGCAGCGGAGCGAACCATGATCATCCCAAAGGGCCAAACCGTTCTGTCGCCAAGTCCGCATTCAGCTGGGCTTCGCGCTGGGCCATGGCCGCCGCACCGGCGGCGATCAGGGGGGCCACGGGGGTGCCGCTGCGGTGGGCCGCCAGCCATTGCATCGCCTGGTTGCCCTGCTCCAGCACGGTGCGCAGCGGAGCCAACCAGGGCTCTAAACCGCACTGCCGGGCCAGGGGCTCCATCTCCTCCAGGGCGCTAGCGATCCAGTCGCGGGCCGTGATCAGGCTGCCGCTGCGCCAGTGCCGCAGCGGGGCCTCAAGGCTGCTGCGGGCGGCGGCGCGGTCGTTGGCATCGGCCAGCTCTGCCAGGGCCGCGGCATCCAGATCGCTGGCGCGCAGGGGATCGTGGCGCTCGGGATCCGCCAGCAGCTGCTGCAAGCGCAGTTCCGCGAAGGCGGTCACCGCCAGCAGCAGCAGCGGATCGGTGATCAGATCACAAATGCGGATCTCCAGCCGGTTGAGGTCGTGGGGCCGGTCGTCGCCGTTGGGCCGCACGGAGGTCCACAGGTGGCGCACGTTCTGCATGCTCCCTTGCTGCAACTGCTCTTCCATCCAGGCGATGTAGTGAGCGTGGCTCTCGAACAGCGGCACCTGGGGTGGGGTGAGCGGAAACTGCAGCCAGCGCTGGGAGTGGGCGCCGGTGCTCTGGCCATCGAGGAAGGGGGAACTGGCGCTGAGGGCCAGCAGCAGGGCCCCTTCACAACGCATCAACCGGCAGGCGGCGAACAGGGCGTCCATGTCGGTCAGGCCCAGGTTGATGTGCACGCTGGCGGTGACCACCCGGGTGCCATAGGTGGCCTCGATGTAGCCGTGGTACGGGTTGTCGGGATCCGAGCGGTCGAAGCGGTGACTGTCGCCGGTGCTGAGGGTGCTACCGGGCAACAGGGTGAGGTCACGCTGGGCCAGCCAGGGCCGCAGCCGCCGCCGCGGCTCCAGCAGCAGCTCCAACTGCCGGACGTAACTGGCATCCGGTGGGGTGATGTACTCGAGGTTGCGGCAGTCGGGTTCGGTCACGAAACCGCTAAGGGCAGCAGCGGCTTCGGCGGAGCAGCCCACCACCGTGCCATCGGGCCGGCCGGTGTAAAGCTCCACCTCAAACCCCTTGAGCAGCAACGGATGGGCCGTGGTGGTCACCGCGCTCATGCCAGACAGGCCAGGGCCTTGAGCATGCCGCGGGCCTTGTTGAGGGTTTCCTGGAACTCCGAAGCGGGCACGGAATCGGCCACCAGGCCAGCGCCCGCCTGCACCTGCACGCGCCAGCCGCCAGTGGCGGCCGGCAGCACCACCATCGTGCGGATGGTGATGGCGGTGTTGAGGGCACCGCTGAGGTCCATGGCGCCATACACACCGGAGTAGGGCCCGCGGGCATCGGGCTCCAGGACATGGATCAGTTGCATGGCGCGGATCTTGGGGGCCCCGCTGACGGTGCCGGCAGGGAAGGAGGCCATCAACAGATCCCAGACGTCGCGGTTGGGATCGAGCAGGCCCTCCACCTCGCTCACGATGTGCATCACGTGGGAGTAGCGCTCGATCACCATCAGCTCACTGACGCTGACGCTGCCCGGCACACAGACGCGGCCCAGGTCGTTGCGCCCCAGGTCCACCAGCATCACGTGTTCCGCCCGTTCCTTGGGGTCCGCCAGCAGATCCGCCGCCAGGGCCTGGTCTTCCGCCGCATCGGCCCCGCGGTGGCGGGTACCGGCGATCGGCCGCAGCGACGCCTTGACGCGGCCGCTGCCATCGGCGAGGGGCTCCGCCTTCACCATCACCTCAGGGCTGGAGCCGATCAGGTGCCAGCCGCCGAAGTTGAAGAAGGCCATGTACGGGGATGGGTTCACCATCCGCAGGCTGCGGTAGAGCTCAAAGGGCTCGCGCTGCACCTCTGTTTCCAGCCGCTGGCTGATCACCAGCTGGAACACATCGCCCGCAGCGATGTGCTCCTTGGCGGTGAGCACCGCCGCTTCGAACTCCTCGCGGCTGCGGTTGCTGCGGGTGGCCAGCTCCACGCTGGGGTCGTCGCGCCAGTCAAGCGGGGCCACCCCGGGCGGCAGGGGCTGATGCATGCGCTGCTCCAGGGCATCCAACCGCGCCTCGGCGGCGCCATAGGCGCGCTCCACCGCCGCCGCGCTGCAGCCGGCCTGGCTCAGATCCACATAGGCCACGGCGGTGATCTGCCGCTTCACCTGATCGAAGGCCAGCAGGCTGTCGGCCAGCATCCAGCAACCATCGGGCGGGCCCTCGGGGTCAGTGGGGTGCACCGGCACGCTGGGCTCGATCCAGCGGATCAGCTCATAGCCCCAGAAGCCGAACAGCTGCCCCAGGGGCGGCAAACCCGGGATAGCGGGGGCGCTGTAGGGGGCGAGGGCCTGACGCAGCAGATCAAAGGGATTGCCCTGCAGGCCCTGACGGCTGCCATCGCGCCAGCACTGATCCGCCTGATCGCCCCGCACCGTCAGGGTCCAGAGCGGATCGCTCACCACAAAGCTCCAGCGGCCGATGCGCTCCCCCCCCTCGACCGACTCCAGCAGCACGCCATGGCGGCTGCCGGCGCCCACCTTCAACCAGGTGGTGAGGGGGGTTTCCAGATCCGCCGGCCAGGTGCGCCAGATGGGAATGAAGCTGGAGCCCGCCTCAGCCTGAGCCAGAACAGTGGCGCGATCAGGGGATGGCATCACAGCGACAGGCAGGCAAAAAAAACGGGGCGCCCGGCCCCGCCTTTATAGAGGTTGGCCTGAACCCAGGACGCGCCTGAATCAGGAGTCGAAGGTGTTCTTGCCGGTGAACTTGATCGAGGCGGGGTTGCCGTTCTGGCCGATGCGGCGGGCATTGTGGCCCACCATCTTGCGGCCTTCGTTCACCTTCTCGGGGAAGACGCCATCTTTGGGATGGAGGAACTCGGTGTCACCACCGGGGAAGATCCGATAGATCTTGTAGTCCTCGATGCGGGGCTTGAACTTGGTGCGCAGCTGGGTACCGAGGGCCAGGCACTGCTCCTTGCGGGCGAAATACATGAGGTTCTCGCCCTCATTCATATGGGCCGCACCGCCGGTGGGGAGCTCGAAGGGCTGCTCCTTGGAGCTGGTCCAGGTGATCGCGTACTTCTCCTCGGTTTCAGCGGCGTTGAGCAACCCGCCCGTGCTGCCGATGTACTTCGGAAGTTGACCGCTCAGTTGA
>JBEIQU010000067.1:0-7915 GCA_040376355.1 Prochloraceae cyanobacterium
GGCAACGCCGACGACATCCCCGCCTTCTCCCCCCTGGCCACCGCGCCACTGGCTCCACTGGATCAACCGATCCATGCCCCCCAAGGCATCCTGCGGCTGCTCGACACGCTCAAGGGCGCCGAACAGGAGCTGCTGGCCCGCCACGACGCCATCGCCACCGTTCCCTACAACGGCCTGGCCGAGCGCAGCAGCGAGCGGATCTATCTCAACAGCGATGGCGCCTGCCGCCAGCAGCAGCTGAGCACCGCCAGCCTCTATCTCTACGCGCGGGCTGAAGACGCCAGCCGCAAACCCCGCAGCGCTGGCGCCGTGCGCCTGGCCTACGGCGCCAGCGACCTCGACGTTGCCGGTTGCATCAACGAAGCGGCCGAACGCACGATCAGCCACCTCAACTACGCACCGATCGCTACCGGCCACTACACCTGCGTGTTCAGCCCCGAGGCCTTCCTCGATCTGATCGGAGCCTTCAGCGGGTTGTTTAACGCCCGCGCTGTGCTCGATGGGGTAAGCCTGAGCAACCGCGACTCCCTGGAGCAGGCGCTGGCGGTGCCCTTCCTCGATCTGCACGACAACGGCCTGCACCCCGGCAACATCGGCGCCTCCGCCTTTGATGGGGAGGGCACCCCCACCCGACGGCTGGCTCTGCTGGAGGGTGGCGTGCTGCGCCATTTCCTGCACTCGGAGGCCACAGCTCGTGCCTTCGGGGTGGACCCCACCGGCCATGCCGGCTTGGGAGCCAAGGTGTCGGTGGGTCCGGACTGGTTCGAAATCGGCCCGACCCCCGGCAGCGGCGGCGGCCAGGCGGGCCTCAACCGCTTCCAGGCCGACCAGCCGCTGGTATGGATCGACTCCCTCTCCGCCCTGCATGCCGGTGTGAAGGCCAGCCAGGGCTCCTTCTCCCTGCCGTTCGATGGCTGGTTGGTGGAGGGCGGCCACTGCCGCTCGATCGAAGCCGCCACCGTGGCCGGCGATATCCGACAGGTGCTGCAATCAATCGTGGGCTTCGAAGGGGAGGCCAAGATCACCCCCGACGGACTCTGCCCGATGGTCTGGGTGGACGGCCTCTCCATCACCGGCGAAGCCTGAGCAGGCCATGAAGATCCTGTTCTGGGGCACACCGGCCTATGCGGTGCCCAGCCTCGATGCCCTGGTGGGTGCGGGACAGCAGCTGGTGGGGGTGGTCACCCAGCCGGATCGGCGCCGGGGCCGCGGCAAGGCACTGGTGCCCTCGGCGGTGAAGGCCCGGGCCCTGGAGTTGGGGCTGCCGGTGTTCTGCCCAGAGCGCATCCGCCGCGACAGCGCTTGTCAACAGCAACTCGCCGATCTGGGGGCGGATGTCTCCGTGGTGGTGGCGTTCGGCCAGATCCTGCCGCCAGAGGTGCTGGCCCAGCCCCCCCTGGGCTGCTGGAACGGTCATGGCTCGCTGCTGCCCCGGTGGCGCGGCGCCGGCCCGATCCAGTGGAGCCTGTTGGAGGGGGATGCCGAAACCGGGGTGGGGGTGATGGCCATGGAAGCGGGCCTCGACACCGGCCCGGTGCTGCTGGAGCGAGCGATCCCCATTGGGCTGCTGGAGAACGCCCAGCAGCTGGGGGCACGGCTGGCGCACCTGACCGCCGAGCTGCTGGTGGAGGCCATGCCGTTGATCGACGCGGCGGGACCCGGACCGGAAGCCGAGCGGTGGGCGCGGCTGAAGCTGAGGCCCCAGGGGGAGCAGGGCCTCACCACAGCACGGCTGCTGGAGAAAACGGATTTTCAAATCGACTGGAGTCAGTCCGGCCTGGCCATCCATCGGCGGGTGATGGGGCTCTATCCAGGGGCCCACAGCACCTGGCGGGGCCAACGACTCAAACTGCTGGCCACCGAACCGTTGGTGCAGCGCCTGGCCGACCAACTCAGCGCGGAGGCCGCAGCCCTGGTGAAGCCCCCAACAGCATCGGCACAACAGGTCGAACCGGGCACCGTGTTGCAGGTGATTCCAGGGCTCGGTCTGGTGGTGGCCAGCGGTGGTTGTCCACTGCTGCTGCGGGACGCGCAATTGGAGGGCAAGGCGGCCGCCAACGGCAACCAGCTGCTGCAACAGCTCCAAGCCAACCCTGGCGATCGGATCGGTTAACGACCGCTGCGCGGCCGGGCAGACGACGATCGCGCCGACGGGCGCCCAGAGGCGGCTCGGCTCGCCGGGGCGGCACCGCGCCGGGCCCCACCACCGCTGCGATCCCCCCCGCGGCCTGCGGGGCGGCCACCGCGACCGCGACCACCGCTGAGATCCAGGGGCGGAGCCGAGAGCACCGTGGGCTCAAAGCCGCCGATCTCCTGGCGCGGCAGCGGATTGCCGATCAGCCGTTCGATCGCCCGCAGCAGCTCATGCTCCTCGGCGGCCACCAGCGACACCGCATGGCCGTTGTGGCCGGCGCGGCCGGTGCGACCGATGCGATGGACGTAATCCTCCGCCTGGTTGGGCAGATCCAGATTCACCACATGGGGCAGCTGGTGAATATCAATGCCGCGGGCGGCGATGTCGGTGGCCACCAGCACCCGCACCTCCCCTGCCTTGAAGCCCGACAGGGCGCGGGTGCGGGCCCCCTGGCTCTTGTTGCCATGGATCGCAGCGGCAGCGATTCCCTCCTGGCTGAGGCGCTCGGCGACGCGGTTGGCGCCGTGCTTGGTGCGGGAGAACACCAGCACCTGCTGCCAGTCGTTGCTGCGGATCAGGTGGCAGAGCAGATCAGGCTTGCGGCCCATATCGCAGGGGTGGAGCACATGCTCCACCGTGGTGGCAGTGCGGTTCTCCGGTGTGGCCTGCAACTGCACCGGGTTGTGCAGCAGGCCTGTGGCCAGCTTCTTGATCGAGGCCTCAAAGGTGGCCGAGAACAGCAGGTTCTGACGGCGGGCCGGCAACAGGGCCAGGATCTTCTGGATGTCACGGATGAAGCCCATGTCGAGCATGCGATCCGCTTCATCGAGCACCAGGATCTCCACCCGGTCGAGCTTCACGGCGTTTTGCTGAGCCAGGTCCATCAGCCGGCCTGGCGTGGCCACCAGCACGTCGGCACCGCGACGCAGCCGCATCATCTGGGGGTTGATCTTCACGCCCCCGAACACCACGTCAGAGCGCAAATCCAGGTGGCGCGAATAGGCCGCGACGTTCTCGGCCACCTGGGCCGCCAGTTCACGGGTGGGGGTGAGCACCAGGGCCCGCACGATGTTGTTGCGGGCGTGGGGGCCATGGCGCAGCCGCTCCAGCATCGGCAGGGTGAAACCGGCGGTCTTGCCGGTGCCGGTCTGGGCGGCGGCCATCACGTCGCGGCCCGCCAGCACCGCCGGAATGCACTGCTGCTGAATCGGCGAGGGGGCGGTGTAGCCCTTGTCCAGCACCGCCTGCACGATGGGCCGACCCAGGCCGAGGGCCGTGAAGGGGGAACTGCTCAGCGCCGCATCCGCGGACAGGGTTGACGGCGAAATGGCAGGGGCCCCGCAGATCTCCTCACCCTACGGTTTGCGCGGCGGCCCAGCCCTTCAGGGGCCCTCGGTGTAAAGCTGCCGGGCCTGCTCCAGAGTGGCCAGCAACTCATCGTCGGTGAGCTCACAGGCCTCGGGCCAGTGCTGCCCCAGCCAGCCCCGCAGGGCCGGTGGGTCACTGTCATGAAAGAACCCGTCCTGGGCCGCCAGCACCCGGAATTTCAGAAACTCCAGCAGACGGGCCCGCAGCCGTGCCGGCTGGATCAGACGGCAGCGGCGGGGATCCACCCCCACGGCGAAACGCTCCCCAGGCCGCACCGGGCCCAGGGGGGGAGCCAAGAGCTCCAGCAGCCCCTGCGGTTGATGGTGGGCCCGCTTGGTTTCGGGATGGGGGTAATAGACGAGGGCATCCACCGCCTCAGAGACCGCTTCAGAGACCGCCTCAGAGACCGCCGCAGGGCCCACTGCGCTCCGGCGCAACCGGCAACGCCAAAAGGAGAAGGTCTCCGGTGGATGGCGATCGGTCCAACGCAGCCGCTCGATGCAGTGATCGGGATGCTGCAGACGCCATCGGCTGGGGCCGAAGTCGAGATTGAGGGTGGCGGGCTGGAAAGGGGTCAGATCCAGACCCGCAGCGGCGAAATGGGGGGTCTGGAGGGCGATGGTGCCGGCGGGATAGGGGCTGCTGGCGGAGCGGCCGGACGCCACCCCATGGCCGGCCACCAAGTCGCCCTCCCACCAGCGCAACTGGGGCTCAGCCATGGGGTGGGTTGGCGACACCATCCGCCAGGGCGCTGTGGTGCTCGCAGCGCTCACAGGGGCCTTCCGGCAACACCGCACAGCGCAGCAGGGGGGAGCGGGCGTTGAAGCGGCAGCTGGGATCTCCAATCACCCAGCGTCCCTGCCACCAATGGGAATCCGCGGGCTGGCGCTGGGGCTTCACCTGCAGGGCGATGGCACTCAGTTCGTAGCGACCGCAGCGCAGCTGATAGCGGTGATGGCGTTGCAACACCAGGAAGCTGCGCTCCCCCACCACCAACCAACGTCCAGGGTGGGGCACCTCCTCCAACTCCAGCCGCTCCAGCAGACGGTTGCTACCGGCCTGTCGCAGTTCAACGCGCATGGGTCAGGGGCTGATCTCCTCGGGCTCTGCAAGGGGGTTGCGGCTGGAGAACCCCCAGGCAAAGAGCAGCCCCACCATCAGCAACAGCACCCATTCCGGTGGCACCAGCTGCGGTGCCCCCAGACGCACCAGCAGTCGGATGCCCACCAGGCCCACCGCCAGGTAACCCGCCGATTCCAGATGGCGGAATTGATCCAGCCAGCGGATGAACAGGGCCGCAGTGAAGCGCAGGGCCACCACACCGATCACCCCACCGGCCATCACCAGCAACAGGTTGTCGCTCACGGCCACGGCGGCGGCAACGCTGTCAAGGGAAAAGGCCAGATCGGTGAGGGCGAGGGTGGCCACCACGGCCGCCAGGCTGCGGTGGTGCAGGCCGGAGCCCGCTGCAGCCTCTGAGTCGCCGTCAGCCGGGGCATCGGCGGCGGAGCCATCGCCAGCACCGCCGGCGAACCAGCGCGTTTGCAGGTTGCTCAGGCAGAGCCAGAGCAGATAGGCGGCCGCCAACAGCTGCAAGGGCCAGAAATCGAGCACCCAGCGCGCAGCGGCGATCAGCAGCAACCGAAACAGCAACGCCAGACCCAAGCCCAGGTTGAGGGCCTGGCCCTGCTGGCGCGGGTCCTTGAGCTGGCGCGACAGGGCCGCCAGGGCAATGGCGTTGTCGGCGGAGAGCACCGCCTCGAGGGCCACCAGCAACGGCAGCAACAGCAGCAGCTCCCCCCACTGATCCGCCGATTCGATCAGGGGTGGGAGAGAAGGAATCGACTCCGCTTCCATGCCGCCGTGCAGAGGTTCCTGAGACGCGGCAGTGTAGAAACCCCCACGCGTTTCCCCGCCCATGCAGAGCCCCCCGCTGCTGAAGGCCCGGCTGGTGCATGCCGAGCCCGGCAGCCGCGTGGTGGAGGCCAGCGCCTGGCGGGGGGATCAGTGCCTGGGCAGTTGCCTTGGGGAAGCGGCGGATGCCGAGCAGGCGGAGCAGCGGGCCCGTCAGCGGTTGCAGGCGCTACTGGAGGCCACACCACCGCCGGCCAGCCTGGAGCTGCCGGTGGCGCCAGTGGAGGAGTCACAGGAGGAGCCGGCACCGGCAACGGCTCCGGCGGCGGCGCGCTCCACCCTGATCCGCCACGGGGGCGCCACGCCGAGTTTGCCGAAGGTGCCCCCCAGCAGCAGCCACGCCGCGATCGACTCCGAACCGAGTCCAGCCCCCGGCACCGCCCCCCAGGAGCCCCAGGCCGATCCGGAGGACTGGAGCGAGGAGCTGGCGGAACTGGATGTGCAGCTGCAGCGACTGGGGTGGGACCGCAGCCAGGAAGGCGTCTACCTGGAGCGCTGCTTCGGCCATCCCAGCCGCAGCCGCATCACCAGCTATGGGGACTTGATCAGTGTTCTGCGGGGGCTACGGTCCCTGCAGACCGGCACACCCCCCTCCCAGGCCGCCGTCCCCCTCCGGCGCAGCGATCTGTTGCAGCAGAGCGATCAGCTGCTGCAAACGCTGCGCTGGGATGCGGCCCAGGGTCGCGAGCTGCTGGAGCAGCACTTCCAGCTCAGCAGCCGCCAGCAGCTCAGTGACGAGCAGCTGCTGCAGTTCAACATGTTGCTGGAGGGCGAACTCATCCAGGCCGGCAGTGGGCAGCCAGCAGCTGCGCCCCCAGGCTGAGCTGCTCCTGGCCGGCATAGGCCTCCTCCTCCAGCCGCCGCTCCCGGGCTGACACCTTGGCGTACAGGGGTTCCGCCAGATGCCGACGGGCCCTGGCATCGAGCTCACGCGGCAAACCGAGGGGTTTGGGCTGGGCATAGAGCGAGCCACCACGGCAGCTCTGGGCCACATGGATGCTCTCGTGGTTGAGCACCCGGGCGAACTCGGCGCTGCCCTTGGCCGGCACATCCGAACGAATGCGCAGCTCAGCGCGACGGGGGTTCCATTCACCGGCGGCCCCGGGTTTGCGCGGCTGATCCAACAGCACCACCACGCCATTGCGCTCCAGGGCACCCAGCAACAGGCGGATCGCCCGCTGTTCCTGCTCAAAGCGGGGCGGGTTGCGCAGCAGCGCCTTCACCTGCTCCAGGCTGAGCGGAGCTTCACCGGCCCGGCGTTTGTACACGTAGCGGTTTCGGCCATCGGCCAGCCGTTCCACCCGCGGCCACCACTCCCGATCCGCCGCCGCCAACTGGGCGAGCAGCGCCGCCTGGGTGCTGCTGTCCAACAGGGTCTGGGGCGGCAGGCTGCGGGGGCTGGGGGCCACGCTGCCCCCGCTCACCGACGGCACCGGGTCAGCCTGGGGTGGCTGTTGGTCTTGCCAGTGGCTCAACAGGCCACCGCCCAGCAACAGACCCCCGGCCACCAGAAGCGGGGTCAACGGGCGGGGCGGCGGAGCGGGATGGCGCATGCCCCGATTCTGAAGACGCCCTCCCGTGGCGGCAGTTGTCAGGATGGGCGGCTGTTCCCGCCGCCCCCATGCCCCTCACCGCCCTGGTGCGTCAACTGCAGCAGGCGTCGCTCACCGCTGAGCTGCTGCTGCGCAGCCAGCGAGCGGAGCGCTTGCGGCTCAGCGGGGCCAGCCGCGCCGCCCGGGCCCTAGTGAGCACGGCCCTGGCGGGCAGCGCCGAAGCCCCCCTGCTGGTGGTGGTGCCCACCCTGGAGGAGGCGGGCCGTTGGGCGGCGCTGCTGGAGCTGATGGGGTGGACGAGCGCCCAGCTCTACCCCACCAGCGAGGGCAGCCCCTATGAACCCTTCGACCCCACCAGCGAAATCACCTGGGGGCAGCTGCAGGTGCTCAGCGAACTGCTGGATGGAGGCCCTACCACCGGCGCCGGCGGGCTGGCCATCGTGGCCACCGAACGGGCCCTGCAGCCCCACCTGCCGCCGCCGCCGGCCCTGCGGGAGCAATGCCTGAGCCTGCGACGCGGCGACAGCGTCGACCTGGAGGAGCTGGCCGCCACCCTCACCCGCCTCGGCTACGAGCGGGTCACCAGCATTGAGCAGGAGGGCAGCTGGAGCCGGCGGGGCGACATCGTCGATGTATTCCCGGTGAGTGCGGAACTGCCGGTGCGGCTGGAATTCTTCGGTGAGGAGCTGGAGAAGCTGCGGGAGTTTGACCCGGCCAGCCAGCGGTCGCTCGATCCGGTGGAACTGGTGCGGCTCACCCCGAGCGGCTACGGCCCGCTGATTGCCGCCGCCCTGCGGGACTCCATGCCAGAGGGGCTCGACCGGCTGCTCAGCCCGGAGGCCTGCGATCAACTGCTGGAGGGGGGAACACCCGAGGGGCTGCGCCGGTTGATGGGCCTGGCCTGGGGCCAGCCCGCCAGCCTGCTCGACTACCTGCCCACCCACAC
>JBEIQU010000185.1:0-4090 GCA_040376355.1 Prochloraceae cyanobacterium
CGGCGTGACCTCGTTCACCTTCTTGTCGGTGCACTGGGCGCTGAGCAGCACCGCGATCAGCAGGGTGAAGGGATCGCTGTGGTCGAGCGGGATCGGCGTTTCGGGGTAGTGCTGCTCCAACCGCTGCAGGACCAATGCAGCACGGTCGCGCTTGTTCAAGGGTCGTCAGCCACCAGCGGAACAAGCTAGAAGCCCCTCAAGCCCCGCGAACCGCATGCGAAAGCCCCGCATTCCCAACCTGTGCTGGATCGCCCTGGGACTCGCCACCGCCATGCCCCTGCCGTTGCGGGCGATGGAGGCCCCCCATGCGGCTGGCCACAAGGGGGTGACGGTCACCACCCTGGTGCGTAGCGATCGGTCCTGGAATGGCACCCAGCTGCCGCCCTATCCCAGCGGCCAGCCCGAGGTGACCGTGCTTCGGATCCGCATTCCCGCAGGGGTGGCGCTGCCCCAACACCTTCACCCTGTGATCAATGCCGGCGTGTTGCTGAAGGGCCGGTTGAACGTGATCACGGATCGTGGGGAAACCATCGTCTTGGCCGCGGGTGATGGGTTGATCGAGGTGGTCAATCAACTCCATTCCGGCCGGAGCCTTGGGCCCGGCCCGGCGGAGATCCTGGTGGTGTACGCCGGGGTCAAAGGGCTGCCCAACACCGTGGAAGATGCCCCTGCCAAGCCTGGTTTGTAGGCTCAGCCCAGCGCACTCAGCCCATGGGCAGCAGCTTCGGCGACCTCTTCCGGATCAGCACCTTCGGGGAATCCCACGGCGGCGGCGTCGGGGTGATCGTGGACGGCTGCCCGCCACGGCTGGAGCTGGATCTGGAGGCCATCCAAGCGGAGCTGGATCGGCGCAAGCCGGGCCAAAGCAAGATCACCACCCCCCGCAAGGAAGAGGATCGCGTCGAGATCCTGAGCGGCCTGCTCGATGGGGTCACCCTGGGCACACCGATCGCGATGGTGGTGCGCAACAAGGATCAACGCCCGCAGGACTACAAGGAGATGGAGGTGGCCTTCCGCCCCTCCCATGCCGATGCCACCTACCAGGCCAAATACGGCATTCAGGCCCGCAGCGGCGGCGGCCGGGCCTCAGCCCGCGAAACCATCGGCCGGGTGGCGGCGGGCGCCATCGCCAAACAACTGCTGGCCAAGGCCCACGGCACGGAAGTGATCGCCTGGGTGAAACGCATCCACACACTGGAGGCCCAGGTGGATCCCGCCCTGGTGAGCCTGGAGGCGGTGGAACGCACCATCGTGCGTTGCCCCGATGCCGCCATGGCCGAGCAGATGATCGAGCGGATCGAGGCGATCGGCCGCGACGGCGATTCCTGCGGTGGCGTGATCGAATGCGTGGTGCGTCAGGCCCCGGTGGGCCTGGGCATGCCCGTGTTCGACAAGCTGGAAGCCGACCTGGCCAAGGCGGTGATGTCGCTGCCGGCCACCAAGGGGTTTGAGATCGGCTCCGGCTTCGGCGGCACCCTGCTCAAGGGCAGCGAGCACAACGATGCCTTCCTGCCCACCGGCGATGGCCGCCTGCACACCGCCACCAACAACTCCGGCGGCATTCAGGGCGGCATCAGCAATGGCGAGCCCATCCTGATCCGCGTGGGTTTCAAACCCACCGCCACGATCCGCAAGGCGCAGCAGACCATCAACGCCCGCGGTGAAGCCACCACCCTGGAGGCGAAAGGTCGGCACGACCCATGCGTGCTGCCGCGGGCGGTGCCGATGGTGGAAGCGATGGTGGCCCTGGTGCTGGCCGACCACCTGTTGCGCCAACGGGGTCAGTGCAGCCTCTGGTGAGGAGGCAACACGGACCCCGAAGGCTCGCTGAAGCGCGCCTCAGCGCACAACCGTCAGGCTGCCCAAGCCATTGGTGCCGGGAGCCGACACCGCTGCGGAGGAGGCGCTGAGGCGGCTCACCGCCTTGGCCATGCGCTTGGCCACCGAAGACCCAGACGAGCGGGCCTTGGCGGCCGGCTTCACCGTGGTGCTGCCCTTCACGGCGGTTTTGCGCAAGGGGTTGCGGGCCGGAGCCTTGGCGGCGGGGCGGGCCTTAGCTGCGGGGCGGGCCTTGGCCGCAGGCTTGGCCTTGGCCACGGGCTTGGCTTTCGCCACAGCCTTCACGGCCGGCTTGGCCTTCACAGCGGGCTTGGCCTTAGCCGCCACCTTGGCGGCAGCCTTCACCGCAGGCTTGCTGGAGACCTTGCTGGCGGGCTTGGCTGTCGCCACCGGTTTGGCCTTGGCCACCACCCGTTTAGCAGCGGGTTTCTTGGCAGCGGGCTTGCGCACGGCGGCCTTCTTGGCAGCGGGCTTGACACCGGTGGAGCTGCGGGCGCGATGGCTGAGGATCAGCACCCACTCGGCATCGCTGATGTTGGAAGGCTTGCTGCCGTGGGCATTGGCGAGCTTGGCGGCCTTCTCAATATCCGCGATCAGGTTTTTCCAGGAGGTGGCGAAGCGCTTGTCGGATTGCGACTTGGCACCGCTCTCCACCAGAGTCTCAACCACGCCCGAAGCCGAAACTTTCTTGCGGCGGCGATTGAAGATCTCCTTCTGAAGTTGAGCGATCAGGGCATCCGCCTTATCGCTCAGCTTGACCGTGAGTTGAGACATGCAGGAAATGACGTCTATCTCAGGAGTAGCACCGCAATCTCAAAAGTGACAACAAACCCCTTGTCGCGATCGTCGAAGCGGCGCTAGACGTCCCCCCGCGAACGGAGCCATGCCAGCAGTGGCGCCAACCCGGGGCGCAGCTGCGGCCCCGCCTCGGTGGCCTCAAACAGCTGTCCCCCCAAGGCAATGGCATCGACTCCCGCCTGGAGCCATGCCGCGCCATCCTCCGGAGCCAGTCCCCCCGCAGCGATGCAGAAGGGCAGGGGACCCAAGGGCCCCCGGAGGGAAGCCCAATAGCCCGGTGCCAGGGCGGCCGCGGGATACAACTTCACGGCCCGGGCCCCCCAGCGCACCGCCAGGGCCACTTCCGTGGGGCTGAACACGCCCGGCACCAGGGGCACAGCCAACGTCTGCGCCTGCTCCAGCAGGGCACGCTCCAGGATCGGCGACACGGCATAGCCGAGCCCGGCAGCCGCCACCGCCTCCAGGCCCGCGGCGCAGCGAACCGAGGCACCGCCGAGCTGAAGCTGCGGGAACTCCTGGGCCAACTGCCGCGCCATGGCAGGCCAGCGGGGATCCAGGCTCACCGCCAGCTCCACATGCAACAAGCCCAGCTGCTGCAGCGGCAACAACTGGGCTCGGGCCTGATCGATGCCGGCGGGCCGGAGCACCGCTAGCACGGGCTGGCGGCGCAACCCCCTCAACAGCGCCTCGGGATCAGACGTATTCCGCCACCCGCACGTCGCTGCGGATCAGCAACTCCTGCAGATCGTCAGCGTCGACGGTTTCCCGCTCGACGAGCATCTCGGCCAGTTCATCGAGCACCTTGCGGTTGCCGCTGAGCACGGCGGTGGCGCGCTTGTAGGCCTCGGCCACCAATTGGCTCACCTCCTCGTCGATGGCGGCAGCGGTGTCCTCGGAGAAGTCGCGCTCGGCGGCGATGTCGCGCCCCAGGAACATCCCCCCTTGGCTGCGGCCCAGGGCCACCGGACCTAGGCGATCGCTCATGCCGAAGCGGGTGACCATCTGACGGGCCACACGGGCCACCTGCTGGAGGTCGTTCGACGCACCGGTGGTGACTTCGTCTTCGCCGTAGACGATCTCCTCAGCCACGCGACCGCCCAGGGCAACGGCCATCTGGTTCTGCAGATAGGCGCGGGAATAGAGGCCCGATTCCATCCGCTCTTCGGAGGGGGTGAAGAAGGTGAGGCCGCCAGCGTTGCCGCGGGGAATGATCGAGATCTTCTGCACCGGGTCGTAGTCAGGCATCAGCGCCCCCACCAGGGCATGGCCGGCCTCGTGGTACGCCACCAGGCGCTTGCGCTTCTCGCTCATCACGCGGTCTTTTTTCTCGGGGCCTGCCATCACGCGCTCGATGGCGTCGTTCACCTCATCCATGGAGATTTCGGTGAGCTCACGGCGGGCCGCCAGGATCGCCGCTTCGTTGAGCAGGTTGGCCAGGTCGGCGCCGGTGTAG
>JBEIQU010000162.1:0-4510 GCA_040376355.1 Prochloraceae cyanobacterium
CGACGCCCCCCGCCAGGCCATCGAGCGGGCCGCCCAGCTGGCGGAGGCCTCCCGGTTCATCGAGGCCCTGCCCCAGGGCTACGACACGGTGGTGGGGGAGCGGGGCCAACGGCTCTCCGGCGGCCAACGGCAGCGCATCGCCCTGGCCCGGGCCATCCTCAAAAACCCGCCGGTGCTGATCCTGGATGAGGCCACCGCAGCGGTAGACAACGAAACGGAAGCCGCCATCCAGCGCTCCCTGGATCTGATCACGGCCGAGCGCACCACCCTGGTGATCGCCCATCGCCTCTCCACCGTGCGCCACGCCGATCGAATTGTGGTGATGGAGCAGGGCCGCATCGTGGAGAGCGGCAGCCATGAGCAACTGATCCAGGCCGGCGGCGCCTACGTGAACCTGTGGCGGGTGCAGGCGGGGCTGCGGGCCGATGAGGCGCTGCAGCTGTGAACCCGAGGCAGTCCAGCGGCCCTTGGGCCGGCTGACATAGGTTTTCCCGATGACCAGCAGCGCCACCTACCCCCTGCGGGATGAACGCGGGCCGATGCTCAAGGCCATCGCCCTGGGGCTCGGGGCGGGCATCGTGCTGGCGGCACCGCTGCATCTGCTGCTCGAGGGGGCGCCGGTGGGGGCCAACCACCAGCTGGTGAACCCGTTCAGCAGCTGGACCGGCGCCGGCGCCAAGCAGGTGGTGATCCTGGGTACCGATGTCGGCGGTGGCAACACCGATGTGATGTACACCCTGCGGGTGAAGGACGGGGTCACCGAGCTGATCCAGGTGCCCCGCGACACCTACATCGCCTCCAAGCGCTACGGCGCCCTCAAGGCCAATGCCCTCTTGGCCTATGGCGGGCCCGAGCTGGTGAAGCAGGAGCTCAGCCGCCAGTTCGGTCGGCCCGTGGAGCACCACATCCTGATCAACCTGTCGGTGATCCGGCGCCTCGGGGATTCCCTGGGGGGCCTGGAGGTGGATGTGCCCCAGCGCATGCTCTACAACGACAACACCCAAAACCTGCACATCGATCTGCAGCCCGGCCGCCAGGTGCTGCGCGGCAAGGACATCGAGGGCTTCCTGCGTTTCCGCCACGACGGCCTCGGCGACATCGGCCGCCTCGATCGCCAGCGCCTGCTGCTGCGGGCCCTGTTCGATCAGATCACCAAACCGGAGAGCCTGGTGCGGTTGCCGTCGCTGCTCACCGCCGCCGGCAAAGACATGAAGACCGACCTGGGACCCATGGAGATCGGCGGCCTGATCACGGCCATGGCCGGCACGCGCTTTGACGCCAAACGGCTGGGGGGCCGGCCTGAGATGCGCGATGGCCTCAGCTACTGGATTCCGGAGTGGCCCTCGCCCGAAACTGGCAGCGGCAGCGGCAACGACGGCAGCAGCGGCTCCAGCGACGGGGCGCCCAAGCGCTACTCGTTCAACTTCTGATCCCGGTAGGCCGCGGGCACCGCCACCAGAAACAGCCACCACCACAGCAGCACCGCCGCCCCCAGGGGCAGGGTCAGCCACCACAGCCGCAGCCACCACCAACTGCCGCCCACCACGGCCGCGCCGGTGAGCAGGATCGACCAGGGCTGGCACCACCAGGGTTTCTGGGCCCAGAGGTCGGGGGTGGCCTGGGGGTCAGCCATGGGGCGAGGAACCATTGGAGCCGCCGTTGCTGCGGTGATGCTGGGACAGCACCACCAGGGCCAACAGCAGGGCCATGGCCGCCAGCATCGGCGTTGAGGCCGCCACCGTCACCCCCAGCGCAGCGGTGAACCAGATCGAGGCGGCGCTGGTGAGCCCATGCACCTGGGGCGGCAGGTGGTTGCGTGTGTCGCCAGTGCGATCCACCAGGATCTCGCCGGCCCCCAGGAAACCCACCCCCGTGGCCACCCCCTGAATGGCGCGGCTGCGGGCCTCCAGATCCGGCCCCGCCGCCAGCACCATCAGGCAGGCGCTTAGGCCCACCAGCACATGCACCCGCAGCCGGTTGGCACCGCTGCTGTGGGCGCGGTTGTAGCCCACCGCCAGGCCGCAGAGCACCGCCAGGCCCATGCGCAGCAGGGCATCGAGGTCGGGGGAGAGCTGCAGGGCGATGGCCGCTCCAACGCGAAACGCACCCCATTGTCGACGCTTCCGCCGGGGGCGCCAGAATCGACGCTGGGGTGTCCGCAGTGCCCAGCGTGCTCAGCCGCAGCAGCCTGCGGGCCGCCATCAAGATCACCCTCGCCGCTGCCCTGGCGGGTGCCTGGGCCCTGCGGTTCAGCCAGGTGGAGTTCGTCTGGTATCCGCTGCTGGCGGTGGTGATGTGCATGGACGAAACCGACACCCGGGTGGTGGCGGCGGCCCGGGCACGGGTGCTGGGCACCATCGCCGCCGGGCTGGTGAGCTTCCTGGTGCACACCCTGCTGGAGGGCTGGCTCGGCCTGACGGTGACGCTGTTGATCGTGGTGCCCCTGCTGCGGCTGTTCAAGTGGCAGGCCAGCCTCGCCACCGCCCTGGTGGTGAGCTCGATGCTGTTCCTGGTGGCGCGCTACGCCGAGCTCGATGCCCTCTACGTGGCCAACCGCACCGCCGACACCCTGGTGGGGGTGCTGGCCGCATTGATCGTGAACGCGCTGTTCTGGCCGATCAACCGGCTGGGGGAGATGAACGCGGTGGAACGGCAACTACGGCAGCTGATGGCCCAGCGGCTGGAGACGATCCGCCAACAGCTCAAGGGGGAGCCGGACGCCGCGACGGCGCAGCCACGGCCGGATCCGCAGCCGATCGCCGGGGGGCGCCTGTGCCAGCAGCTGAGCCAGTTGGTGGGGGATGAGCTGCGCAGCAACCCCGATGGCCCGGTGCGACGCCAGCACTGGCGGCAGCGCAGCCTGCTGTGGGAACGCATCAACCACCACAGCCTGCAGCTGCAGCGTTTGGGGCTGCTGCTGCCCCAGGGGGCCCTGGCCACTGAGGCCACCCCCTGGCTGGAGCGCTTGCCGCAGCTGCTGCAGACCCGAGCCAGCGCCATCTCGCCCTTGCCGCACCGCGCCAACCTGCGGCTGGTGGCGGAAGCCAAGGGGCTCTCCCCCCTGCTGCTGCTGGCCTTCGACGATGAACTGCAGCGGCTGGCCCGCAGCGCCCAGAGCCTGGCCCTGGCCAGCCGCCACGACGGGGAACAGCGATGACGGCAGCGAAGCCAGCGGCCCTGCTCACCAGCGGCGACCTGCGCATGGCCCTCACCGCCGGGCTATCGGCCGGATTGGTGGTGATGCTGGGCCTGCCCGATCCCTTCTACGCCCCCATGGCGGTGGGGGCGGCCCTGGGGGGAACGGTGGGGGCCACCAAGCTGCTGGCCACCCAGCGGATGCTGGGCACGCTGCTAGGGGGGCTGATCGTGGCCATCGGTGTCAGCACCATGGCCCAGGCGTTGCCCATGCCGCTGGGGGTGGCCATCTCCCTGGGCCTGACGCGGCTGCTGGGGGGATCGCTGGGGCTGAAGTCCGGCTACAAGGTGGCGGGCCTGGTGGTGGCCATGGGCTGGACGGCGCACGCCGGGCAGCTGGCCAGCTGGATTCCCGCCCGCCTGGTGGCGACGCTGATCGGCGTGCTGGCGGCCTGGTGGGCGGTGCGCTGGATCTGGCCCAGCCTGGCGGTGGACCAGCACCTGCGGCTGTCTCGCCAGCTCTACCGCCAGCTGGCGCAGCTGCTGCGGGAGCGGTCCACGCTGTTGCGCCAGGGGCGCGACCTGGAGGGGCCCGCCAAGCTGGAGCGGCGCAACCAGCTGCTGGCCAGTGCCCTGCGGCTGCAGAGCCAGCGCCAGGAGGCGCGGCTGGAGCTCAGCAACGACCGCATCGGCCAACGGATCGGACGCATCTGGGATCTGCAGGAGCAATGGCTCAGCGGTGCCATCAGCCACTACCGCACCCTGCTGCGCCTGCCACCGCTCACCGTCCACAGCCCCAGCCTCGAGGCGCTGCAGCAGGCGGAGTGTCAGCTGTTCGAGGCCCTGGCGGAACGGCTCGAGCTCTGGGCAGAGCACTGGCCCGAGGGGCGCTGGCTGGCGAGCCCAGCCCAGGCCCCCGAAGCCCTGGAGGCGGCACGGCAAGCGCTGGAATCAGCGGAAGCCACCGTGTTCGCCGATCCCATCGCCAACGCCGTGTTGCTCAGCAGCAGCGGTGGCCGGCGCGCCATCACCTGCCACCAGCTGCACGATGGCTGGCTGAGCTTCGAGCGCCAGTGGCAGGCGGTGCCCTAGCGGGGCCGGCCCGACCACCAACGCTCAGCGCGGTAGCCGAGCACCACCACCAGCACCACCAGCCAGAACCACAGCTCCGGGGGGTTGGCGTTGCAGAGCACGAGCAACAGCAGCAGCTCCGCCGCCAGCCAGGGCAGCTCCTGGCGCAGCAGCGGATTGCGCAATTGCAGCCGTGGGGGAAGACGAACGGCCATCAGGGCAGGGCACCGGGCTGACGCAGGAAGGGCCGATTCCAGAGGCTGTCGAGCCTCAGGGTGCGGTAGGCACCGGTGAGGGAGCGCAG
>JBEIQU010000265.1:0-2575 GCA_040376355.1 Prochloraceae cyanobacterium
AGTACACCGATCCCGGCGAGTTCTACCGCCGCACCTTCATCACCTCCGGCATGCGAGCCCTGCTGCGCATCGCCCTCGAACGGCTCAACGGCCAGGGCGGCGAACCGGTGATCGAGCTGCAGACCAACTTCGGTGGCGGCAAAACCCACTCGATGCTGGCCCTCTATCACCTCTGCTCCGGCCAGACCCTCGCCAGCCTTCCAGGCCTCGATGAGGTGTGCAGCGAGGCGGGCATCTCCTCCATTCCCAGAGCCTCCCGTGCCGTGCTGGTGGGCACCGCCTTCAGCCCGTCGAAGGCCACCACCTATGCCGATGGCACGGTGGTCAACACCCTCTGGGGGGAGCTCGCCTATCAGCTTGGCGGGGCCCAGGGCTATGCCCTGATTGCCAGCAGCGACCAGCAGCGGGTGGCCCCCGGCGCCCAGGATCTAGCTGCTTTATTCACCGCCCATGGCCCCTGTCTGATCCTGGTGGACGAATGGGTGGCCTACGCCCGGAATCTTGTTAGCAACGCCACCCTGCCGGCGGGCACCTTCGATTCCCAGGTGTCCTTCGCCCAGGCGCTCACCGAGGCCGTCAAGCAGGTGCCCAATGCCCTGCTGCTGATCTCCGTGCCCCAGAGCGTTAATGAGATCGGCGGCAGCGATGGCGAGAAGGCGGTCGATTCACTCAAAAATGTGGTCACCCGCCTCGCTTACCAGTGGCGGCCCGCTACCGGTAACGAGGGCTTTGAGATCGTGCGGCGGCGGCTGTTCGAGCCGATCACCACCAAGGAGGCCGGCGCCGCCCGCGATGCCGTTGTCCGTAGCTTCACTGATCTGTATTCCCAAAATCCATCCGAGTTCCCGGCTGAAACGCGAGAAGCGGGTTATCGCGATTTACTGATCAGCGCCTATCCAATCCACCCTGAACTGTTCAAGCGCCTCTACGACGACTGGAGCACCCTCGATCGCTTCCAGCGCACTCGGGGCGTATTGCGCCTGCTGGCACTCACGATCGAGGGCCTCTGGAATGGCAATAGCAAAGACCTCTTGATCATGCCCAGCTCGATTCCTTTAGACGACAACGACGTTAAGAACGAGCTGGTGCGCTTTTTGGACAACCAGTGGGAGCCGATCATTTCCCAGGATGTAGATGGCCCCCAGTCCACCCCCACCCGGCTGGACATAGAAAACCCCAACTTCGGTCGCGTCAG
Source organism: Prochloraceae cyanobacterium (assembly GCA_040376355.1). Lineage (GTDB taxonomy): Bacteria > Cyanobacteriota > Cyanobacteriia > PCC-6307 > Cyanobiaceae > Vulcanococcus. The sequence goes on from JBEIQU010000265.1 coordinate 1,196, forward strand.
CGCCTGCAAGCGGGTGGCCCGCTCCCTTTACATCGGCACCGCCCCGGATGCCGATGCCCTGCGCAAGGGGATTGGCGATCAACGGGTGAAGCTGGCCTGTGTGATGCCCGGCGAGCCGATCGGTGTGTTCGGCGATGCCCTGCGGCGTCTTGGTGATCGGGGCCGCTTCATCCAGCAGGACGGCGATCGCTACTGGCTCGACACCCGCCCCAACCTCAACCGCACTGCCGAGGAGCACCGCGAGAGCTACCTGCGCCAGCGCGAAGAGCTGCTGGCTGAACTCAACACCCGCATGGCCCAGGAGGCCTCCAAGCGTGGCGACTTCGCCGGACTTCATGCAGCACCCCTAGATAACAGTGCCGTGCCTGATGATGCCGCCACCCGGCTTGTGCTCCTGGCGGCTCAACACACCCACCGCCGGGGCGTCGAGTTCAGCGCCGCCCGTCAATGGGCCGCGGCATGCCTGCAGAGCCGGGGCAACAGCCCCCGCCAGTTCGCCAACACCCTGATCTTCCTGGCTCCCGATGAAGCCAGCCTTGAAAACCTGTTCCACGCGCTAGCTGATCGCCGCGCCTGGCACCACATCATCGACAACGAGCTGGAACTGAACCTCACCGTTGCCCAGAAGAACCAAGCGATCGGCAAGATCGCGGAAGCCACCCAGGCCGTGGCCAGCCGCATCCCCGAAACCTGGTGCCACCTGCTGATCCCCTATCAGAGCCAGCCGGGCCCCGGTGGGGCGCTCTGGGACGAGAAGAAGCTCACCAGCGGCAAGGGCAGCTTGGCCGAGCGGGCCAGTGAGCGCTGCGTGCAGGAAGACTTGCTCTTTCAACAGATGGGTGCCCGCCGCCTCCGCGACGACCTCAACCGCTTTCTCTGGACCGACAAGCCCCACGTGGCGGTGCGCGACCTGGTCGACTGGTGCCGCAAGTATCTCTACTTGCCCCGCGTGGCCACCGATCAGGTGATCCTCGATGCGCTGGTGAATCCCCAGGCCGCCCTTACCGCCGGTGAAGCCACCTTTCACTTGGCCGATGACTTCGATGGGGAGACGAAGCGTTATGGAGGCCTGAGAGCCCAGCAGACTTCGGGTACCAGCCCGACCTCACTGACGAGCCTGGTGGTGAAGGACGAGGTGGCAGCCGTCCAGATCGAAGCGGATCGGCTGGCTGAAGAGGAGCGAAAGCGGCAGGCATCGAAGCCAGAGGAGGTTGGAGGCCGTGGAACTGGCCCGGGCATCGTCAAACCAGATGTGCCGAAGGGAGGAGGGCACGTTCCCCCTGGACCAGGGCCAATTGCTCCAGCTACACAACAAGCGGGTCCAGCCGTTGCCAAGTTGCCTACTACCTACACCGCCTCTGTGAAGTTGGACTCGGTGAC
>JBEIQU010000146.1:0-4686 GCA_040376355.1 Prochloraceae cyanobacterium
GAGAGCAGCAGCATCGGCAGCAGGGGGCGCAGCCAGCTCCAGACCGTGGCTTGGCTCTGGCCGGGGCCAGGGGGCTCGCTGCGGGGACCTCGGGGCAGAGGTCGCCGCCAGATCAGCGCGGCCAGCACCAGCACCGCCGCCATGTCCACCAGGTAGATGCCGCGTAGCAACCCCGCCTGGGCCAGTAGCGCACCGGTGAGGGTGCCCGTCGCCACGCCGGCGGCGTCGGCGCTACGCACCAGGGCAAACCCCCGTGCGGAGGGCTGCGGTGCGGCGCAGAGGGGCACCGCCAGTTCCACGGCGGGCCAGTAGAAGCCCCCCGCCAGCCCGATCAGCACTTGCCCCAGGCCGTACTCCGCAAATTGCCCTGCCCCCAGCAGCAGGGCATCCCCCCCCAGGCCGCAGGCCGCCGCCAGCAGCACCGGCAGCCCACAGGAGCGGCCTCGATCCAGCAGAGCACCGCTGGCGAAGCGTCCCAGGGTTCCCGCCAGGGCCGCCAGGGCCAGCCCCAGCCCCACCTGGGAGGCGCTCAGCCCCGCCCGGTGAAACACCATCGGCGTGAGATACAGGATCCCGCCGGCGCCGAAACAGGCCACCAGCCGCACGCTGGTCAACTCCCGCAGCGCCGCGGGAAACTGGAGCCACCAGTGCCGGCCCATTGACAGCGTTTTTGGTTGCGTCAAGTCGCCTGCGCCGTCTGCGGCCACAGCTGGCCAATCTTCTGGGCAGTCTGCTGGCCGGGATGCTGCTGCTGGGGGGCGGCTCTCCCCTGTCGGCCCGGGCTGCCGAGCAGTTGGAGGTGCGCATCGATGGCCTGCAGCTGCCCATTGATCTGGGGGAGCTGCAGGCCTGGAGCCGCGATCCCTCCAGCACCACGGGCGAGTTGGCCGCTTGGTTGTCCCTGTTGGATGCCAACGGGCGCGCCCAGTTGCTGCGGGTGCTGCGCGCCCCCCTGGTGAGTGATCGCTCGTTTACCCAGCAGTTTCTGGCCAGCTGGGCGGGGCAACGGGTACTCGATGAACTGGATGACCTGATCAGCACCGACCAGGGGGAGGCGGGCCCGCTCCTGTACCAGACCCTCAACGCCTTGCTGCGTCAGCAGCGCCAGGTGACCACGGTGGAGTTGCTGCGGGCGCTGCCCAGCCGCCGCCTGATTTTGAAGTTGGATGGCGGCCTCGAGCTGGCCTCCCAATGGCGACAACAGCTGCAGGAGCAGGGGGAGGCGTTGCGGGCCCTGCGGCAGCTGCAGCTGCCGGCGGTCACCGCGCCGCCGCCGCCGCCGGAGCTTCGCAGCAGCACGCCGGTGCAGCGCTTCAGCCTGGTGGTGCCCCATCGGCGTGAGCCCCTCGCGCTGCAGCTGCGCCCCGGCGTGGCCCCCATTTGGGTGTTGTTGTCTCCCGGGCTAGGGGGCAGCACCGCCCAATTGGATTGGTTGGCGGCCGGGCTGCAGCGCCGCGGCTGGTCGGTGGTGCTGGTGGATCACCCCGGTAGTGATGAGCAGGCGGTGCGGGAGCTGCTGGAGGGGCGGCGTCCACCGCCGGGGGCGGAGACCCTGCGCGAGCGGGTGCTGGATCTGCAGGCGGTGGTGCAGGCGGTGGCCCAGGGCCCCCTGCCGCCCCTCGGTGACCGGGTGGTGCTGATGGGCCATTCCTTGGGCTCGGTGAGCGCCCTGCTGGCGGCTGGCCTGCGGCCCGAGCCGGGGTTGCCGCAGCGCTGCCGCCGATCCCTGAAGGGGATTCCGCTCACCAACCTGTCGCAGCTGCTGCAGTGCCAGCTCACGGAGGTGCCGTTGCCGCCGCCGCGCCCCCTGGCTCAGCCCGTGGCGGCCGTGGTGAGCCTGCAGGGCTTTGGCAGCCTGCTGTGGCCCCAGCGCGGGTTGCGGCCCCTGAAGGCTCCGGTGTTGCTGGTGGGGGGCAGCCTGGATCTGATCACGCCCCCCCTCACGGAACAGCTGCCGCTGTTCCTGCCGGATCCCCAGCGCCAGAGCCGCCTGGTGGTGCTCGATGGGGGCAGCCACTTCTCGCCGGTGCGGATCGCCAGCAGCCGCCAGGCGTTGTTCCAGCTGGGGGAGGAATTGGTGGGGGTGGAGCCCCAGCGGGTGCAGGCCCTCACCCTCGACCTCAGCGCCGGGTTCCTCGAGCGCCTGGCCAGTGGTCTGCCGCCGCAGCGGCGGGTGCTGGGTGGCGTGACGGCCTACGTGCTCGACCCGGCGCTGGCCCAGCGCTGGTGGGACAGCCTCAAACCGTGAGCGTTAGAAGCTGAGGCGCGGATCCAGCAGGGCCACCAGCAGATCCACCGCCACGCTCACCGCCACCACCAGGGCAGCCACCACCACCACGATGCCCTGCACCACGGGATAGTCACGCTGGCTGATGGCCTCCTGCAGCCGGAAGGCCACCCCCGGCCAGGAGTAGGTGACCTCAATCAGCAGCGCCCCACCGATCAACGACGCCACCGTGATGCCGGTGATGGTGAGCACCGGCAACAGGGCGTTGGGGAGTGCGTGGCGCAGCACCACCCGGCGCTCACTGAGGCCGCGGCTGCGGGCCGCTTCGACGTAGTCGGAATCGAGGGCGCGCCGCAAGTTGAGTCGCAGCGCGTTGGCAAACACGCCGCTCAGGAGCAGCCCCAGGGTGCCGGCGGGCAGCACCAGATGGCGGGCCGCCCCCGCCAGCAGCTCCCAGTGGCCGCTGGCCAGGCCCTGTTGCAGCCCCGTCAGCAGGTAGAAGCCGCTGTGCTCCGGGGGCAGCACCGTGGGTGGCAGGCGACCCCCCACCGGCAGCCACCCCAACCACACGGCGAACAGCAGTTGCACCATCATCGCGGCCCAGAACGGCGGCAGGGCATAGGTGCCGATGCCATAGAGCCGGCCCGCCAGGTCGAGCTTTCCCTCTGGCCGCGCCACCCCGCTGAACCCCACCGCCAGCCCCACCAGGGCCGCCAGCAGCAGCGCCATCACCCCCAGCTCCAGGCTGGCGGGCAGGCTGCCGGCGATGGTGGCGCTCACCGGCTCCTGGTTGGTGAGCGATTCCCCCAGGTCGCCCCGCAGCAACTGGCCCAGGAAGTGCCCGTATTGCTGCCACAGGGGTTGATCCAGGCCCAGTTGGCTGCGCAGGGCCGCCCGGGCGGCGGCGGGGGCGCGGCTGCCCAGCAGCGCATCGATCGGATCGCCGGGGGCGACCCGCAGCAGCAGAAACACCAGGCTGGCGATCAGCCACAGCATCACCGGCGCCAGGGCCAGCCGGGCCAGCAGGTAGCGCAGCAGGCTGCGAGCGCGGCTCATGGCGTCGTGCTCCGCCGCAGGGCTTGCAGCATCAACCGGCCCGAACCATCAAATTGTGGGGCCGCCAGGCTGGGCTGGGCCCAGGCCCGGGGTGCTACCAACCACACCGGCAGAAAGGGAGTGGCGGCGGCTGTTCGCCGCTGGATGCTGCGCAGCAGCTGCCGGCGGGGTTCGCCGCTGAGACTGGCACTGCGGGTGAGTTGCTCCTGAAGGCCGGGGGCCGCCCAGAAGCTGCCACTGGCGGCGCTGGCCCCTTTGAGGCAGCGCGCACCGCGCTGCTGCTCGCACCCCAAGAGCGGCACCAGGTAGTTGTCGGCATCGGGAAAGTCGCCCATCCACTCCAGCAGGATCAGCGGAAACGTGCCATCCCCCAGTTGCCGGTAGGCGGTGGTGGCCTCCATCCCCGTCACCTCCAGCTGCACGCAATCCCCCAGGTCGCGCCGCAGCTGGGCCTGCCAGGTGAGCGCGAACAGGCGGTCGGCGGGGATGTTGGAGCGGAACGTGAGCGGCAGGGTCAGGCGCCGGCCGCGGCAGTAGCCGGCCTGGCGGTAGAGGCGGCGGGCTTCGTTGGGGTTGTAGTCCGGCCAGGCGTGGGGGGCGGTCCCCGGCAGGTTGGGGGGCACCAGATTGCGCAGGGGCGGCCGCTGGTCGAGGGTGACCCGTTGGCTGATGGTGCGCCGGTCCAAGCTGAAGGCGACGGCGCGGCGCAGCTGCGGATCGGCCAGCGGGGGCTGGTCGGTGAGCAGGGTGAGGTAACCGATCTCCAGGGCTGGCCCACGGCCGGCCCGCAGCTCCCCCCGTTGGGCCCGCTGCTGCAGGGCCGCTTGCTGGTCGATCTCCAGGCTGGTGGAGAGCAGCACATCCACCTCGCCGCTGCTGAGGGCCCCGAACAGGGCGGTGGAATTGCTCAACCCCACCAGGTCGATGCCGTTGTTGCTGGGCCGGGCTCCCCAGTAGTGCGCATAGGGCTCCAGCCGTTGCTTCTGGGGATTGAAGAAGGTCAGCCGGTAGGGGCCGGTGCCCACGAAGCGTTCGTTGAGGTAGCGGCGGCTGTGCTGCCGATAGGCCCGCGGCGACAACGGGGTGAGGTTGACGGCGCTCAGCATCAGCGCCAGGGGGCTGTAGGGCCGTTTGAGGGTGAGTTCAATCGTGTGGGGCTCCACCGCCCGCACCGAAGCCACCCGATCCCCCAACAGGTAGCTGAGTTTGCCAATAGCCAGAAACCGCTGCAGGCTGAAGGCCATGGCGGCGGCGTTGAAGGGGGTGCCGTCGTGGAAGCGCACATCACGGCGCAGCCGCACCCGCGCCCGAAGGCCGTCCGCGCTCAGTTGGGGCCACCCCAGCGCCAGGCTGGGATGCAGCTGGCCTTTGGCATCGATGCGGTAGAGGGTGTCCCCGATGCC
>JBEIQU010000187.1:0-4020 GCA_040376355.1 Prochloraceae cyanobacterium
CACCTGCTCGCTCACCAGCGCCAGGATCAGCACCAACCCCACGGGCAAGGCGCCCCAGAGCAGCGGCTGCAGCGCTGGGGGCGCCAGCCAGGGCAGGGGCAGCACCAGGGCCAGGTAGAGGCTGATCAGCGTGAAGCGGATCAGCGGCGCCATCGGGTAGGTGCCGCTGCTGGTGCTGTTGCCGGTGGTGGTGTCGTTGCTGGCGGTGGCGCTGGGCATGGGGGTGGGCTGAAGCGCGGCTGTCTCAGCGGTCTTCGGGGGAGCCGGGCAGCGGTTCAATCAGGGTGGGGGGCTGGTAGCGGCCGGCGAACACCTCCTGCTCGCGACCTTTCCAAAACTCCCCGAGCCGCATCAGGTCGGCGTGGGCCTCCTGCAGCTTGTCGAGGTACTCCTGGGGATCCATCGCCTCGCGCGACTCCTTCAGCTTGGTGAGCCGCAGCAGGTGCAGCATCCAGGGCTTGCTCAGCTCGCCGCGCTGCTCCAGGTAGCGGGCCAGTTCCGAGGCGCTGGGGGTGGAGTCCATGGCTGCAGCGGATGGATCAGCGGAGCGCCAGCCTATGGAGATCGGGCTGGTCGCTGCGCTGCGGTGCTGGGGGGGAATCCGGCCTAGGCCGGCAGGGCCCAGGGGTTGAGGCCCAGGTCGGCCCCGATGCGGTGGGCGCAGGCGAAGCCGCTGAAGGCCACGGCGTTGAGCCCCTGGCCGGGGAAGCAGGAATCGCCCACGCAGTAGAGCCCCTTGAGGCCGGTGCGGTTGAACGGCATCGGCAACAGCCCCGGCAGGCGCAGGGCCGGAATCGGGCCATAGGTGCCGCCCATGCGGCCCAGGAATCGCCGGTGGGTGCGGGGGGTGCCGATCTCCTGGTGGCGGATGGCGGCCCCCAGCCCGGGCAGGATTGCCTCCAGCCGTTGCACGAGCCGCTGGGCGTCGGCTTGCTTCTTGGCGCGGTAGGCGCTGGGGCTCAGGGAGCGCCAGTGGCTGATGTCGCTGGGGGTGAAGGTGTGCACGATGTGGCGCCCCGCCGGCGCCAGGGAGGGATCCAGCAGCGTGGGGATCGACACGAACACCACCCCCTGCTCGGCCTCCATGTCGTCCCAGTCCTCCAACAGCAGGTGGTGGCAGTGGAAGCCCTCGGGAATGAGGCTGGCCTCGACGCCCAGGTGCAGCGACAGGAAGGAGGGGGAGGGCTTGTAGCGGCGGCGCCAGGTGGTTTCCGCCTTGGGGGTGTGGTCGGCGTCCACCAGGCTGCCGAAGGTGTCCCAGCGGGTGGCGTTGCTCACCACCCGGCGGGCGTGCAGCTGCTCACCGCTGGCCAGCTGTACGCCGGTGGCGACGCCGTTCTCGATCAGCACCTTGGTGACGCGCGCCTTGTAGCGGATGGCACCGCCATGGCTCTCCAGACCGGCCACCAGTTTCTCGGCGATCACCCCCACGCCTCCCTTGGGGTAGTTGATGCCACCGGCATGGCGATCGGAGAACACCATGCCGGCATTGATCATCGGGGTGAGGTCCGCCGGCATCACCGACCAGCAGAAGCACTCCATGTCGATCAGCTTCAGCAGCTGCGGATCGCGGATGTGTTTGCGGGCCACGTCGCCCACGTTGAAGGGCAGCCAGCGGGCCAGCCCCAGGCAGGCCAGGGGGGCGCGGAAGAACACCTTGGCCAGATAGGCGGGATCCTCGAGCGACAGCAGCGGCATCGCATCGAGGCAGTTGAACACCTGCCAGCAGGTGTCGTAGAAGGCGCGGATGCCCTGGGCTTCGTGGGGGAAGAGGGCGCTCAGCCGGGCGATGAACTGCTCGTAATCGCGGTCAACGGCCACGTTGAGCCCGCCGGGCAGGTGGTACTCCAGCTGGGCGGGATCGGGCACCGTGGCGCAGTGCTGCCCCACATCCGCCAGGGCGCGGGTGAGCAGGTTGGTGTGCCCCCGCTCCCCGAACCCGAAGATCATCGAGGCACCCACATCAAAGGTGTAGCCCTCGCGCCGGAAGCTGCCGCCGCTGCCGCCGGGGATCAGGTAGCGCTCCAGCACCAGGGTGCGGGCCCCCTTGGCCGCCAGCTGGGAGGCGGTGACCAGGCCGCCGATGCCCGAGCCGATCACGATCACATCCCAGGTGGTGGTGGGGCTGCTGGTCACCGGGGCAGAGGGGGCGGATGGGGCGACCCTAGGAGCGTGGGTGCCGTGGGGGCCGGTACCGGGCCTGCCGGTGCTCAGCGGCGCGGATCCACCACCCAGCAGCCCTGGCCGCGGAGGCTGGGCTTGGGGCTCATCAGGGTGAGTGGGGTGTGGATGGCCTGGCTCAGCAGGAGGCGGTCGACGGGGTGGTGCTGCGGCGGCAGCTGCTCCAGGGCCAGCAGATGGGCGGTGTGGATCGGCAGCAGCTGCAGCCCGGAGGCCTCGGCCCAGTGCAGGGCCTGGGCTGCTGAGAGGTTTGGAGGACGGCCGGGGGCGGGCTGGGCCAGTTGCCATAGGGAGGCGGCGCTGAGCAGCACCACGTCGGCCTGGTGCTGAATCAGGCCGCGGCTATGGGGCCCGAGACGCGGGTCGTCGTGGATCAACCAGAGGAAGCTGAGGGTGTCGAGCAGCAGCTGCATCAGCCGGCTTCGGGGGGGAGCTGGCTGGGGGCGGGCGCTTTGGCCAGGCCGATGCGGATGCCGCTGCAGGGGGCCTTGAGGGCGGTGAGCCGCGCCACCGGGCGGCCATGGCGGGCGATCAGGATCTCCGCCACGGCCCCGCTTTCGATCGCCTGCACCAGGCGTGAGAGGTGGGTTTTGGCCCGCAGCATGTTCACCACCGGCAGGCCGCCATGGAGCGCGCCTGGGGCGGGTGGTTGCCGGTCTGGGGGGTGTGGCATGGCGCGACTGTGCACGGTCTGACTAAGGCTGACCAGATGGCGGACACGGCGTTCAGACCACCTCCGCCGCCCCTCAGGTGGGGCCCCCTTGAGGGTTCCCCGCTGCGCCGCCATCGCCCCCACCGGCGACGGGGCGGCCGTTAGGCCAGTGCTAACAACGGCGGCTGCTCCACCAGCTCCACCTGCTCCCCCAGGGCGGTGAGGGCCTGCAGGGCGCGGTCGCGGTAGGCGCCGTAGCGGCGGCGTTTGTCGCGGATGCGCTCGGGCAGCTCCGGCAGCAGGCCGAAGTTGGGGGGCATGGGCTGGAACTTTTCGCTGGGGGCCTCGGCGATGAAGTGGGTCAGGGCACCGATCATGGAGGTGGGGGGCAGGCTGATGGGCTCCAGGCCCCGGGCCAGCCGGGCCGCGTTGGTGCCCGCCAGCCAGCCGCCGGCCACGGCGGCGGCGTAGCCCTCGGTGCCGGTGATTTGCCCCGCCGCCAGCAGGCGTGGCCGCTGCCGGAACTGCAGGGTGGGATCGAGCAGCTGCGGTGCTTCGAGGAAGGTGTTGCGGTGCATCACGCCGAACCGCACGAACTCGGCGTTCTCCAGGCCGGGGATCAGCCGCAGCACCCGTTTCTGCTCGCCCCACTTGAGGTTGGTCTGGAAGCCCACCAGGTTCCAGAGGCGGCCATCGCGATCCTCCTGGCGCAGCTGCACCACCGCGTAGGCCCGTTTGGCGCGGCGCACGTCGCGGTCGTTCACGTCGCCCCAGCGGGGATCCCAGAGGCCGATCGGCTTGAGCGGCCCGTAGCGCATGGTGTCTTCGCCGCGGCGGGCGAGCTCTTCGATCGGCAGGCAGCCCTCGAAGAAGGTGGCGTTCTCTTTTTCGAAATCCTTGAGCTCCGCCTGCTCCGCGCTGAGCAGCGCCTCGCGAAAGGCCAGGTACTGCCCCTGGTCCATGGGGCAGTTGATGTAGTCGGCGTCGCCCTTGTCGTAGCGGGAGGCACGGAAGGCCACCGTCAGGTCGATGCTTTCGCCTTCCACGATCGGACTGGCGGCATCGAAGAAGTGGCAGTCGGCGCGGCCGGTGAAGGCGCGCAGGTCGTCCGCCAGGGGCTCACTGGTGAGGGGGCCGGTGGCCAGCACGCACAGCTGATCGGGGGCTGGTAGTGCGGTGGCTTCGCG
>JBEIQU010000171.1:0-4398 GCA_040376355.1 Prochloraceae cyanobacterium
CGCAGGTACGGGCCACATTGCCGGTGTTCGGAGGGATCTCCGGTTGGAACAACACCAGACGGGGCATCTCAGGCCTCGGGTACCGCTTGACCCCACCGAAGCAGATCCAAGGCCCGACCGGCCACCACCAACCAGGCGCCATTGCAGTCCTGCATCAACCGCTGCTGCAGGGCGCCGAGCCGATCGCGGAACAGCCCTCCAATGGCCGTGGACGGCACCACCCCCCAGCCGGTTTCCTCCACCACCAGCAGCACCGGCGGTCCTGGGCGTTGCAGCAGCGCCAAGAGTTGGTCGCAGCGTCGCTGCCAACTGAGGTCATCCTCCTCGAGGTGCCAGGCCAGCCAACTGCCCAGGGAGTCGATCAGCTGCAGATGATGGTGCTGGCGATGGTCTGGATGCAGGCGCTCCTCCAGGGCGGAAGCAAGATCCGGCCCAGTCTCCAGGCACAGCCAGTGGCTGGGGCGCCGGCGGCGGTGGGCCTCGACCCGTGCCCGCCACCCCTGGTCTGGCGACCGGTCGGGTTGCGCTCCCGTTGCCAGGTAGAGAACGGGAAGGCCCGATTGGCTGGCCAGATGTTCGGCCCAACGGCTTTTGCCGCCACGGCTGGGGCCACTCACGAGCACCAGGCGATGGGCTGCCCCGCTGTGCTCAGCCTCCACCGTTCATGTTGCGGAGGGTCGCCACGGCGGATGGGGAGACGCGATTGAGGTAGCGGAAGATCCAGTACTTGAAGATCGTGGCCAGCACCACCGGGAAGGTGGCGATGAACAACATGATGAAGTTCTCCTCGGCGGGAAGTCCCAGGTGGTTGGCGATGCCATCGATCAGCACGGTCCAGCCCTCGGGGCTATGGAATCCCACGAAGATGTCGGTGAACAGGATGATCGTGAACGCCTTGGCGCTGTCGCTCAGGCCATACACCACCTCATCCATGAAGCCCCGCAGCACCTGTAGGTCCCGCTGACCCACGAAGCACACCAGGGCGAATCCCATCAGGGCGGCCAGGTCGGCTAACACGTTCTTGGTGGCTTCCAGGCTTTCCTGATCAGCCTCCGTCTTGAGCTCAGCAGCACGGACCGCAAGGGCACTGCGGATCTCATCCCGACTGGGGGCTTCACGCCCCTCCAGCAGGGCATCAAATTCCAGCTCCTGTTGATAGAGCCGCAAGCGGTTAACTGCCCGTTCTTGGAGGTGGGGCTTGGTGTAGCTGATGAAGGGGATTTCCGGCGCGTAGCGATCCAGAAGCGGTGAGATCAGCACCGAGCGCGTGATCTGCTGGACGATCAGGGGCACCAGGATCAGCAGCAGCAGAATCCTCAGCGACACCAAGGTGGAGTCGCGGCGGCGGCGGAAGCCCTCCACCACAAAGGTTTCGGCTTCCGGATCCAACTGACGCCGTACCCCATCCACCACCCCCAGCAGGCTGCGGGGCAGCAGTTCCGGTGAGCGGGAGATGGAGGGCAGGCTGCTGCGCCGTCCGTAGCGCGACAGCACGGTTTCAATCAGCTGCAGCTGGCGCAGCTCCTGGCTATCGAGCTCGGCCCGTCGGGCTTCGATGCTGGAGAGGGTGTCCTGGCAGAGCTCCAGGGCGGCCCGGAAGCGACGCAGCATCAGCGCCTGGGTCTGCCGGGGAATGCTGAGTTGCAGTTCGGGCCGAACGGGCCGGTCGTTGTAGTACTCGAGCTCGAGGCTCTGGATCAGCAACGCTGCCTCGTAGGCACGCTCCAGATTGACGCTCAGGTCATTGGCGCTGGCGCGATCGAAGGCCCCCATCCAGTCCGTCAACCCCATCGTTGCTGCGTCGCGACCTCAGCGGGAGAAGACCCACCAGGTGATCATCGGCACCAGTGTGCCAACCACCAGCAGAACGACCACCCACAAGAGGGCATTGCTGGTGGCGGTTTCCTCACGGGTGGGGATGTTGGTTTCAATCGGCAGCCGTTCCTGCAGCTGTGGGGGCCCGGGATCGGCCTCTCCGTTCAGCACGGCTCCCAGCCGGTCGAGGGCATCGAGACTTGCCTGGCGGTAGCGGGCCCCCTCCCGCAGGGGCAGCCCCATGGTGCTGATGGCGGTGCTGGAGAGGAGCTCCGGGGACAGGCGCTCGCGCAACCCCTGGGAGGCCACCACGGCGGCACTGTTGTTCTGGGATTCGATCAGCAACAGCAACTGATCTGGCGACCCAGCCGTGCCCCAGCGTTCCAGCAGCCCCTGCCCCAGGGCATCAAGGCTGAGGCCGTAGTCCAAGCGACGCAGGGTCACCAAGCGAGCTTCGAGGTCTGAGCCTCCGAAGCTCTCCAGGCGACGGTCCAATTCGGTAGTGGCGGAACGGCTAAGCAGATCGGCGGAGTCGATCACATGGTTCGTGGGAGCCTGGCCCTGGAATTCGGCCACACCGGTGGCCCAGGCGGCGGGAGCCAGGCTCAAGCCACCGAGCATCAGCGCACAAGTCAGCAAGAACGCTGAGAGCTGACGGCGAAGGCGATGCCCCACGGAATCCAGACGTGCAACGGACCCAGTCTGCCTTTACTCGGCCAAGCTGTCGCGATGGAGCAGCCCGATCACCTCCTCGATCTGGGCCAGGCGCTCGGTGGAGATCTCCAGTTGCTGAGCCAGGTTCGTCAAAAAGCTGCGCTCATCGCTGGATTTCACCTCATCGGCGAGGGTCAGCTGCACGGCCACCGCCAGGGCCGTTTGCCGTTGGGGGGGCGCTAGCAGGGGCACGGCCTGGCCCACCAGGGCGGGCCATCCCTCGCTGCGCAGGATCTCGAGCAGGCGATCGAGCAGAGCTCCCATGGCGGTCGGGCTCAGCTGGCAGAAGGGCTGGCGGTACTCCAGCTGCTGACGCAGCCCTCGCGCCTCCACCGCCGTGAGTTCGCCATCACAGGCAATGGCGGCCAGGGCGATGGCGGCGAAGGCCTCCGCCGGATTGCTGAGCGAGACCCGGGTCGGGGTTGAGGAGCCGATGGCCATGGCTGGACGGAACGACCAATACCGCCCATCCCAGCGGGTCGGACGCCCATCCAGCGCCCATGTGTGGCTATGACAACGTGAGGGCATCTGCCATCTGTCGGGCCCATGGGTACGGCCGCCCGCCTCACCCTGGCCGCCGGAGTCCTGGGCCTGGGGCTCAGCATCGCCAATCAGCTCACGGCCCCTGAACTCAGCCCGGCCTTGGAGCGGGCGGCGGTGCTGGCCAGTTTGTTGGCGGTGGGTCTGATGCTGGTGGCCATTCTTTGGACGCGGGCCATGCCCGTGGCGCCGGAGCGGGTGGCCCTCGAGGGGGATCAGGGCTTCCTGCTGGAGGGCGATCTACCCGAGCCCCTGCGCCAAGAGCTGGCCTGGGGTAGCCAGATGTTGCTCACCGCCACCCCCGCTGCGGCGCTGCTGTTGCAGTGGCGCGGTCGCACGTTGCTGCGCCGTGGTGTGCTGGCCCCCTCGGACGCTGCTTTTGAACCAGGGGCCATCTGCCGCCGGGCCTGGGACACCCAACGGGCCATCGGCCTGGTGAATCTGACGTTGTATCCCGGCCGCGAAGAGTTCCGCGGCCTGCCTGAGGGGATTCCTTCCGTGATCGTTCAGCCCCTGGGCCAGGAGGGGGTGCTGTTGCTGGCGGGCTGGTCGCCGCGCTGTTTCAGCCGCAGTGATGAGGCCTGGCTGGAGGGTTGGGCCCTCAAGCTCAGAACTGCACTGGAGCCGATCGGCGCTGGCCTTGGCCTCCGCGCTGCTGGGGGGGAATCGTGAAGCGGGAGTTCACCCGCGACCCCGGTGCGCTGAACACGGCGGTGCCATCGGCGCCGATGCGGCCGCTCAGCAGCCCAGCCCGGGTGATCTGGCTGTAGCTGGCCCGGCGCAGTTCCACACCGCCCTGGGCCTGGAAGCGGCCGGTGGGCCAGTTCCAGAGGCATTGCTGGGCGCTGAGGCGCTCCCCTGGCTGCTGGATCAGGCAGCCGCCTTCCAGGGCCACGGTGCTGTTCGCCAAGTTGACGCGCCAGCGATTGGCCTGGCCGCGCAACGCGTTGAACGCCCCCTCCACCGGTTGATCGCTGCTGAGCAGTTGGGCATTGATCGCCCAACGGGTGGTGCGGGCGTTCAGCCAGCCCTGCCGTTTCGGATCGCGCACCTGAACGGGGCTCTGCAGGTCGACATAGCCCTGGCGGATGTTGCCCTTCAGGCCCTGGGCCCGCAGTTCCAGGGCGGAGGCCCCCTCACGGCGCACACCCCGAACCGGCTCAGGGGCGATCAGATCCCCCTGATCCGGCCGCCAGTTCAACCAGGCGGTTTGCACCCGCAGGGGGATGCGGCAGGGCTGGTCTTGGTGGTGGGCTGCTGCCAGTGCTCCAGCACGGGGGTTCCACGCAGCTCCAGCTGATCGTCTTTGATGCGATAGCGGGCCAAACC
>JBEIQU010000008.1:0-18258 GCA_040376355.1 Prochloraceae cyanobacterium
CTACCGGCGTGTCCCCTGGGCTTGATCGGGGAGGCGCCCCAGCTGCTCAGCCCCGAAGCGGTGCCGCAGCTGCTGGCGCAACTGCAGCCGGACGCCGTGGAACTGCACACCCAGCCGGGCCGTGGCCCCGCCTTCCACCGGCGGCTGGCCCAGGTGCTCGCCAGCGGCGTGCCCCTGCGGCGGTTGGCGGTGAGCATCGGCCTGGAAGGGGGCCACGGCCCCGTGACCCCCGAGCAGCTGGCCACGGAGCTGTGGCAGCGGTTTGTGCCCCTGCGGCGGTTAGGCCTGCGGGTGCTCTGGCAGCTGGACGGCCGGCCAATGAGCGGTGACGTGGGCGCCGGCACCGCCCACGCCGCCGTGAAACTGCTGCGGGCGGTGCGCCCCTGGGCGCCGCCGGGGCCGCTGCAGCTGGCGGGGGGCACCAACGCCAGCAGCCTGGGGCTGCTACAGCCCGGCGACGGCGCCGCCGGTGTGGCGTTCGGGGGCATGGCCCGCAGCCTGCTGCAACCCCTGCTGCAGGAGGCCGAGGGCCGCGGCGCCCCCCTGCGCGAGCAGGAGGATCTCTGCCGGCGGGCCCTGCCCCTGGTGCAGGGGCTGATTGACCCGTGGCTGGGCCGCTGATGGCTAGAACGCCTGCTGAGGCGTCTGTTCCGGAGCCCATGGCCATCCCGTCAACTCCCCCGCAGCCGATCACCCCCCAACGCATCACGGACGACCTGGATCGGCTGTTGGAGGTGTTGCCCACCGGCGTGCGGGAGGCCCTGCAGCCGGAGGCCGCCCGTGAGCAGCTGCTGGAGGTAGTGCTGGATCTGGGGCGTGTCCCCGAGGCCCGCTACCCGGGGCGGGCGGTGGCCCTGGGGGAAGCCGTGGTGGAGCGGGCCGATCTGGAGGCGGTGGTGGAGCGGCTAGGGAGCTTTGGCGGCGACAACCGCGCCGGCATCGAGCGCACCCTGCACCGCATCAGCGCCATCCGCAATCGCACCGGCTCGATCGTGGGGCTCACCTGCCGGGTGGGGCGGGCCGTGTTCGGCACCGTGGCGATGGTGCGCGACCTGATGGATTCCGGTCAGTCGTTGCTGCTGATGGGCCGCCCTGGGGTGGGCAAAACCACCGCCCTGCGGGAAATCGCCCGGGTGCTGGCCGATGAGCTGGGCAAGCGGGTGGTGGTGATCGACACCAGCAATGAGATCGCCGGCGACGGCGACATCCCTCATCCCGCCATCGGCCGGGCCCGGCGCATGCAAGTGGCCAGACCGGAACTGCAGCACCAGGTGATGATCGAGGCGGTGGAAAACCACATGCCCGAGGTCATCGTGATCGATGAAATCGGCACGGAGTTGGAGGCGCAGGCGGCGCGCACCATCGCTGAACGGGGCGTGATGCTGGTGGCCACGGCCCACGGCAACGAACTGGCCAACCTGGTGAAGAACCCCACCCTGAGCGACCTGGTGGGCGGCATCGAATCGGTGACCCTCGGGGATGAGGAAGCGCGCCGGCGCCGCAGCCAGAAAACCGTGCTGGAACGCGCAGCGGAGCCCACCTTCCCGCTGGCGGTGGAAATGCACAGCCGCCACCGCTGGTTGGTGCACCGCGACGTGGCCCGCACCGTGGATCTGTTGCTGCGCGGGCAGCTACCGCGGCCCCAGGTGCGCGAACTCGATGGCGATGGCCGGCTGCAACTGAGCGAAACCGCCGGCCCAGTGGCGGAGGCGCCGCGCCGGCCCAGCCACCAGCTCAACCCCCAGCTGAGCAGCCAGCCCAGCCCCAGGACCGTTCCACGGAGCACCACGGGCAACGGCGCCGCCACAGCGCCTCCCGCCAGCCAGGAACCGAGCGCCCCCAGCCCGGCCCTGCAGGTGTTCTGCGCGGGCGTGAGCGAAACCCTGGCGGAGCAGGCGATCCGCAGCCGGCGACTGGCGGTGCAACTGAGCCCCACGGTGGAGGACGCCGATGCGGTGCTGGCGGTGCGCCAGCAGCTGGGGCGCGAACCGCAGGTGCGGCGCAGCGCCCAGGCCGCCGCGGTGCCGATTCTGGTGATCAAGGCCGACACCCTGCCCCAGATCCAGCGGGGGCTGGAGCGGTTGTTGCAACGGCGCCAGGGCGACGGATCCGACGACGACATCCCGCAGCCCGCCATGGCCGCGAGCGGCAGCGACGACGACCTAGCCGGCCTGGAGGAATGCCGACTGGCGGTGGAGCAGCTGGTGCTGCCCCAGGGGCGACCGGTGGAGCTGCTGCCCCGCAGCCCGCGGGTGCGGCGGCTGCAGGCGGAACTGGCCGCCCACTACCAGCTGGCCAGCGCGGAGTTCGGCAGCGGCAGCCAGCAGCGGCTGCGCATTTTTCCGCGCTGAGGCAGCGCAACCGAGCCAGCGACGCCACCCGATTGACGAAGGTGGACCCGCTGTGGGTAACTATCTGGGTGCTCGCGAGTCGACGCTTCGGCGTCCGTTCCGTGCAGCGCGTTGGGCCGTCGCCAAGTGGTAAGGCAGCGGGTTTTGGTCCCGCCATTCCTAGGTTCGAATCCTAGCGGCCCAGTTTTGAACCTCACCGCCAGAGCTGGCATGGCACCGCCTCTGTTGGTGTTCGATTTCGATGGCGTGCTGGTGGACGGCATGGCCGAGTACTGGTGGAGCGCCCGCGGCGCCGCCCTGGCCCTGCGGCCGGAGCGGCAGCTGAGCCCCATGGCCCCGCCTGGCTTCAGCCGCTTGCGTCCCCTGATCCACAAGGGATGGGAAATGGTGCTGGCGGCGCTGGAGCTGTCGCGGCCTGAACTCGATCTGGAGGCCTACCTGGGCGACTACCCCGGGCACATCCACGCCGCCCTGGAGCGCTGGCAGCTGCAGCCGCACCAGCTGCAGGAGCGTCTCGAGCAGCTGCGCAGGGAGGCCATCCGGCAGGATCCGCAGGCTTGGCTGGCGCTCCATCGGCCCTATCCCGGCGTGCCGGAACGGCTGGCGGCCCTGGCCGCAGAAGGCAGCGACTGGCTGGTGCTCACCACCAAGGGCGGCGTCTTTGCCCGTCAGCTGCTGGAGGCCTACGGCCTGCAGCCCCTGGCGGTGTACGGCCACGAACAGGGCAGCAAACCGGAGGTGCTGCTCCGGCTGGCGGCGGAGCAGCCGCAGCCCCTGTGGTTTGTCGAAGACCGGCGTCCCACCCTGGAGGCCGTCCGCCAGACCCCCGGTCTCGACGCGGTGCGCTGCTTTCTGGTGTCGTGGGGCTACCTGGGGCCCGGCGACGCCGAACAGCTCCCGGCGGGCATTCAGCTGCTGCAACCCCGCCAATTCGCCCAGCCCTTGGCGGACTGGCCCTAAGCCGCTAGGGTACGCCTGTACTACAACCAGGTGGTTCCGGCGGAACACCTGGCGCCTGCGGTGGCACTTCTCTGTGGGAGGTCGCCGAGGATGGCTCCGGTTCCACCGGCCTGTCCGCACCGCGGCCCGCCCCAGCTGTCACGGGACAGCCTCCATTCCTCAGCCTTCGCAGACATGCCTGCCGACGACAAAACCACCGAGACCCGGGCGAGCCGCACCAGCAGCGCTGGTAGCTCCGGCAGCCCCAGCAACAGCGGCCACCAGGAGCGCGACAAGGCCCTGGGCCTGGTGCTCAATCAGATCGAGCGCAACTTCGGCAAGGGCTCGATCATGCGCCTGGGGGACGCCTCCCGCATGCGGGTGGAAACCAGCCCCACCGGTGCCCTCACCCTCGACTTAGCCCTGGGCGGCGGCTACCCGAAGGGACGCGTTGTGGAGATTTACGGCCCGGAGAGCTCGGGTAAAACCACCCTGACCCTGCACGCCATCGCCGAGGTGCAGCGGCGGGGTGGCGTGGCCGCCTTCGTGGATGCGGAGCACGCCCTCGACCCCGTCTATGCCGCCGCCCTGGGGGTGGACATCGAGAACCTGCTGGTGTCGCAGCCCGATACGGGCGAAATGGCCCTGGAGATCGTGGACCAGCTGGTGCGCTCCGCCGCCGTGGACATCGTGGTGGTCGACTCCGTGGCGGCCCTGACGCCGCGGGCGGAAATCGAAGGGGAAATGGGTGATCTGGCGGTGGGCAGTCAGGCCCGTCTGATGAGCCAGGCGATGCGCAAGATCACCGGCAACATCGGCAAATCGGGTTGCACCGTGATCTTCCTCAACCAGCTGCGCCAGAAGATCGGCGTGACCTACGGCAACCCGGAGACCACCACCGGGGGCAATGCCCTCAAGTTCTATGCATCGGTGCGCCTCGACATTCGCCGCATTCAGACCCTCAAGCGCGGCACGGAGGAATACGGCATCCGCGCCAAGGTGAAGGTGGCCAAGAACAAAGTGGCGCCACCCTTCCGCATCGCCGAGTTCGACATCCTGTTTGGCCGGGGCATCAGCACCCTGGGCTGCCTGCTCGATCTGGCTGAAGAGAACGGCGTGGTGGTGCGCAAAGGCGCCTGGTACAGCTACGAGGGCGACAACATCGGCCAGGGCCGCGACAACACGATCGTCTGGCTGGAGCAAAACCCCGAGCACAAGGAGCGCATCGAAGTGCAGGTGCGCCAGAAGCTCAGCGAAACCAGCGATTCCCTCAAGCCCGTGGCCGCAGCGGCCGCGCGCCTGGCGGCCGCTGGCGCCAGCGCTGGTTCCGAAGCGGAAGCTCTGCCGGCGGCGAGCTGAGCGGCGGGGAACACCGAGAGGGGGCTCGCGGGAGCCCCCACATCCAAAACGCTGGAGAATCGGCCGCGGCTCAGCCGCGGCTGAAGGCCACGTCCACCGGGGCTGGGGTGAGGCTGGCGGCAAGGCGGCCGAGCTCACCGATGGCTTCGGCCCCTTCCAGCTTCACCAACTCGTGGCCGTTGCGGGACTCCACCCAGCTGATGCCGTAATCGGACACGAGAAAGCGCACCATGTGGCCATCACCCAGGTCAGCCACAAACGACGCCCCCTGGCCCTGGCGCTCATCGCCGCAGACATAACAGGTGGCCGCCAATCCCTGGCGCTGCAGCCCATCAGCCAGGGCCCGCAAACTCATCACCAGATCCGCCACAACGGAGCGGTAGTGCTCGGCGAGACGCGCAAACATGACCGATCGAGCAGACGATGCAACGATCCTAAGGTTTTCTTCAGAATTGCGTGGGTAGAAATACCCGGAGCTCGTTGATGTGTGCGGATCCCCATCAGCGGGGATCCGGCACCGCTCAGCCGTCCGACAGGCTCCACCAGCCGGCGGCGGGGCCAATGAAGCGCACCGTGATCCAGAAGACCACCAGGGCGCCGATGCCAATCCAGGCACCGCGCGTGGTGAGTTGCACAAACTGCTCCCCCTGCCGTTGGCTCAGCGGCAACCAGGGGGCAATGCGAGGGGAGATGTCCTTGGGGGCGGCTTTCGCGGGCTTGGGACGCGCGGGCAACCCCTGGTCTGCGCGGCGCTTGGCCTCTCCCATCGGCTCCTGACAACAGCAGGCGCCAGGCTAAAGGGGGTCAGCTCGGGCGCAAGCGGGGCAGGTCGACCCAGGGCTCCAGGGCCTCCAAGACCTGACGGCCCCAGCCCCGGCGCCGCAGCCGACCATCCAGCACCGCCAGCCGGCCGCCATTGCGTCGCACGCCCGCCACCGCCTGCTGCAACCGTGCGAGGGCCTCGGGCAGCAGGAGCTCCCGGAACCAATCGCGCCCCTGGCTGCGCAGGGCCGCCACCCGGGCCGCGGTGAGCGGATCCTCCAGGCTGGCGATGGGCAGGGTGGCCGCTACCAGCTGACAGGGCAACGGCAGGCGCTGCTGGTGCTGCAGCCACCAGCCCCAGCTGCAGCACAGCACCCCATTGCTCTCCGGGGCGGTGAGCTCATGGCCCACCCGTGATCCAAACTCCGCCGCCAGCGCACTGGTGAGCCCCAGACGCAGGCCCTCGTCGTCGAGCAGCACCACCGTCAGGCCCGCCTGACCCAGCACCAGGCGCCGGCATTGGTCGAGCAGATGGCTGGGGTAGTGGGGCGCATTGGGCAAGGCCTGGGCTGAGGGCGCAAACAGGGGCAGCGGGTCCAGCAGCGGTGGGTCCGCCAGGGTGACCTCCACCGCTGGCCGGAACCCAGGCAGCGGGGACACCGACTCCGGCCAGGGTCCCACCAGCACCACGCCACGGGCGTCCAGCACGGCGGGCATCACCGCCAGGGGATCGAGCGGCTGGCGGTGCCATTGCCACTGCAGCAGGGCTGGATTCACCTGGGCCCAACTGGTCCAGCCCTCGCCCCCGCTGGCCAGCCAGGCGGGCCAGGGCTCCGGCAGGGGCGAGAGCACCGCTAGCAGTTGCCTGAGCGGGGCTTCCTCGTCGCTACTGATGGCCACCCGTTGGTGGGGGCCGCAGGGCCGGGCCAGCACCCGCCGGCTGAGCCGTTCGTGCAACTGCAGCAGGCTGGCGGCCGCCGCCGGCAGGCTGCGGCGCAGCTGCTCCCAGTGGTGGGTATCGATCACCACCCCTAGGGCCTGGCGCAGCAGGGGCTGCAACAACTCCCCCTCGGGAATCACCAACTGGCGATCCGCCAGCCCACCGGCCCGCCAGGCGGCCACCAACTGATCGTGCTGCAGCAGCCAGAGCCGAGCCGATGGGGGCGCGCTAGTGCCCTCCCAACAGGGCAGGCGCAGCCCCACCGCCTCCAGCCGCGGCAACTCCACCTGCAACAGTCGCTGCCGCAACGCCGGGCTCACCAACAACGCCACCGGCCCCTCATGCAGGGCGAGGGGCACCAGCAACCCCAACAGCCAACTGGGGTCACTGCCTGGGGCGAGGCGCACCAGGGTCTGGTCGGCACGCCGCAGGCTGCGGGCCACCAACCGGCTCAGGGTGAGGTGATGGGGCCAGCGCGGTTCACCCTCCTGTCGCAGCAGGTCTTTGAGCTGTTGGTGGGCGCGGGCTTCCAACATCCACGAATCGTAGGAAGCTGGCCCCAGCGCACTGTTCAACCATGACCACCAGCTGGTGCGATCGCCCCGTGGGGATCGTGGGCCTCGGATTGATCGGCGGATCCCTGGGGCTCGACCTGCGCCAGCAGGGGCTGGAGGTGCGGGCCTTGGTGCACCGTTCCAGCACCGCCGAACGGGCTCGCCAGCGCGGACTGGCCGACCAGGTGGACACCGACCCGGGGGTGCTGCAGCCCTGCGGATTGATCGTGCTGGCGCTGCCGCTGGATCGGCTGCTGGATCCCCCCTCCAGGCTGCGGGAGGCGCTGCCGGCGCAGGCGGTGATCACCGATGTGGGCTCGGTGAAGGCGCCGGTGGTGGAGCGCTGGCAACGCTGGCACCCCCGCTTTGTGGCCAGCCATCCGATGGCCGGCACGGCGGACTCCGGCGTGGAGGCGGGCATCACCGGGCTGTTTGCGGGGCGGCCCTGGGTGGCCACCCCCACCGCCGACACCAACGCCGACGCCCTCGAGCAGGTGCGGCAGCTGGCACAACGGGTGGGGGCCCAGTGGCTCAGCTGCGAGCCGCAGCAACACGACCGGGCGGTGGCGTTGATCTCCCACATGCCAGTGCTGGTGAGCGCCGCCCTACTGGAGGCGGCCGATGGCGAGGCGGATGGGGGTACGGCTGCACTGGCCAAGCAGCTGGCCTCCAGCGGCTTCGCCGACACCAGCCGGATTGGCGGCGGCAACCCCGAACTGGGCACGTTGATGGCGCGCAGCAACCGCGCGGCGGTGCTGGCGGCCCTGGGCCGCTACCGGCAACGGCTGGAGGGGCTGGAGCAGCTGGTGCAGCAGGAGCGCTGGGAGGAGCTGGAGGGGCGGCTCAGTCGCTGCCAGGAGCGGCGACCAGACTTTCTCTAGGCCGTAGGCGCAGCTCCGCCCCCTGGGCGGCCCGGAGCTGGCGGCAGGCGGTGAAGGCCGAGAGGCTCACCCCCGCAGTGCCCTCACCGGGATGGATGGCATCGCCGCACAGCCACAGGCCGGGCAGGGGGGTGCGGCTGGCCAGTCCGAACGGGCCGAAGCGGCTCGGGTGCTGGCCCAGCCCCCCCACAAAGCCATAGGGACGACCGGTCCAACCGGCAAAGCCCCGGGGCGTGGCCAACTCCAGGTGGCGGTAGTCGCTGAGGGCCAGCCCTAGCAGCTGCTGCAGGCCTGCCTGGATCCCCTCCAGGGCCTGCTGTTTGCGCCGCTGGTAGGCGGATTCCTCCAGCCCGAACCAGGGCCGGGCCGGCGTGAACACGCTGGCGATCACCGTGGCCTGCCCCACTGGCGCCCGGCCATCCCCCTCGGCGCTGAGCGACACAAACAGGCTGCCGGGATCGCTCCACTCCAACTGGGCGTGGAGGCCCGAGGCGGGGGGCAGGCGCTCGCGATCGACGGCCCCATAAAGAACCAGGGCTCCGGAGGGATCCGGAAAGCTCTGCAGGCGCTGGCCATAGCCCGGCGGCAGAGGCTCCTCCAACAGCTCCGGCAGCAGCTGCGGCGGCAGGGTGCACACCAGTTGGTCGGCCTGCAGGGCAAACGGCCGTCGAGCAGGCCCCTCCCCGAGCACGCGCCAGCCATCCCCCTGGCGCTGCAGCCGCTGCGCGCGATGGCGTAAGCGCAGCGCACCCCCCGCCCGCTGCAGGGCCTGCTCGAGGGCGGTGCTGAGCCGTTGCATCGACCCCTGCAGATGCCACAGCCCCAGGGGCTCCTGCGCCATGGCCAGCACGGTGGCGCCATAGAGGGCAGCGGTGCCGGCGGCCGGCTCCTGGGAATACAGCCGCAGCTGCAGATCCAGAAAACGACGCAGCCGACCATCGCGGGCACAGCCGCAGAGGGCCAGCAGGTCGGCCACGCTGGCGGTGGTGAACAGGCCATTGGCCAGCACCCCGGGCCCAAGCGCCCCCAACAGCTGGCCCCAATCCCAGGGGCTGCGGGGCGGCAGCACCGGGTCGCGGCCGGCGAAGGCCCAGCTGCTGCGGTGCAGCTGGGTGCACAGGGCCCAGAAGCGCTCGCTGCCGGGAAACTGTCGCCGCCGCTCCTCCCCCCAGCGCTGGGGGTCACGCCACAGCGCAATCGGAGCCTCCTCCCCCGCCAACCACACGTTGCAGCCGGGATCCAACGGGGTGGCCTCGGGCAACGGCAGGCCGAAGTGATCCATCAGGCGCCGGTGGATGCCGCCGGACTCAAAGCCGGCCACCTGGGTGGCCCCCACATCGAAGGTGTAGGGCCCGCGCCGGAAGGTGCCGGCACAACCGCCGCTCTGGCTGTGGGCCTCCAGCAACACCACCTGGAGCCCTTCCGCCGCCAGCAGAGCCGCCGCCGTCAGGCCGGCGATGCCGCCCCCCAGCACCGCCACATCGCAACGCTCAGCCATGGCCCACGCCCCTGGCGGCATGCTGGCAGCGCCCCAGCCCCGGCGCGTGGCCGGCTCCCCCGTGCAGCACGCCCCCGAGCCCCTGGCGACCTGGCTGCAGCAACAGCTGGGGGTGGAGCTGCAGGGACAGCGGCCGGTGGGCGGCGGCTGTATCCATCGAGCCTGGGAGCTGCAGCTCGCCGATGGCCGGCGCCTGTTCGCCAAAACCAACCGTCCGGCCCTGCTGCCGGTGCTGGAGGCGGAGGCCGACGGGCTGGCGGCACTGCATCGGGCCGCAGCAGAGCTGCGGATCCCCCAGCCGCTGGCCCTGGGGATCTGCCCAGCCGGCAGCCCAACGGGACAGGGCGAGGCGGTGCTGGTACTGGATTGGCTGGAGCTCCAGCACGGCAGCGGCGGCACTCCCGAGAGCCGCGACCAGGCCTGGTGGCAGCTGGGGGCCAACCTGGCCCAGCTGCACCGAGCCAGCCTTCAGCAGCCCAATGGTGGCTTTGGCTGGAGCCGCGACAACTTCATCGGCTCGGCTCCCCAGGCCAACGGCTGGATGGCGAGCTGGAGCCACTTTTTTGGGCAGCGGCGCCTCGGTGCCCAGCTGCAACAGGCCGAGGCCTCAGGCCGTCGGCTCCATGGGGCAGCGGCGCTGTTGGAGCGGCTGCCCCGGTGGTTGGAGGCCCATCACCCCGATCCCTGCCTGGTGCACGGCGACCTCTGGAGCGGCAATGCCGCCCTGGTGAACGGCGGCGGCGGCGCCCTGTTTGATCCGGCCGTCTACCGGGGAGACCGAGAGGTGGATCTGGCCATGGCAAAGCTGTTCGGGGGGTTCCCCACCAGCTTTTTCCAGGGGTATGACGCCACCTGGCCGCGACCGCAGGGCTACCAACAGCGGGTTGCGCTCTACAACCTGTATCACCTGCTCAACCACGCCAATCTGTTCGGCGGCAGCTACTGGCAGCAGGCCGGCGAGACGATCAACGGCCTGCTGAGCCAGTACCCCTGAGATCAGCCGAGGTTTTCAACCCAGGTATTCCTTGCGCAGGGTCTGCACCTTGGTGATCACCGCGGAGCGCTTGTCGCTGGTGGTGAGGTTCTGCCAGCTCCACTGGCCCACCACCACCAGGCCTAGCAGCTCCAGCAGGCCGGGAACCACGGGCAGCAGGTTGATGGTGTCCAGCACACCCTTGATCAGCACCTGGGCCACGATCACCACCACCAGAACGCCCACACCCTTGCCGATGCGGCCCATCTGGCCCCAGTCGACCTGGTCGAGGGTTTCGTTCACCTTGCTGAGCACTTCGCTGTAGCGCTCGGTGAAGCTGGCGCCGGCTTCGTCGCCGCCGGTGCTGGCCTGATCCTTCAGATCGGTGGTCTCGTCGGTCATCAGGGTGGGCATCGGACGGGTTGGCTTCGGCATAAGGTATCGGTGTGGGTGCATCAACGCCAGAGCGCGTGCTCCTCAGTGGGCATTGCCTGATCGTTCTGGAGCGCACGGTGCTCGCCGCCAGCCCCGCCGAAGGCTGTGCCCTGCTGATCGGTCGGCGTCACGCAGAGGCCCTGTGGGTGCAGCGGATCTGGCCCTGCTGCAACCGCTGGGAACCGGCATCGGAACGGCAGCGCCACTTCCAACTCGACCCGCGCGAACAGCTGCTGGCGCAGCGGTGGGTGCGTGAGCGTGGGCTGCAGGTGCTGGGGGCCGCCCACAGCCACCCCAGCAGCCCGGCCGTGCCATCGCTCAGCGACCGCGAATGCAGCCTGGGCCCCACCCTGCTGCTGATCCGCAGCGGCCTCACGGACGACCCGCAGCCCTTGCGGGCCTGGTGGCTGCCGGAGCCCGCCGCCCTGCCGGGCCCCGCCCCTGAGGCGTTGCCCCTGCCCCTCGAGGCGCCACTGACCGGGGATTTGGGAGAGTAGGGAGACGGACCGCACGCCGCCCCGCCTCCATGCTTCCCCCCGACACCACTGGCATCGAGCTCAGCCCCGATGAGGTGGCCCGTTTTGCCCGCCACCTGATCCTGCCGGAGGTGGGCATGCAGGGGCAGAAGCGGCTCAAGGCCTCGTCGGTGCTCTGCGTGGGCACGGGCGGCCTGGGCTCGCCGCTGCTGCTCTACCTGGCGGCCGCCGGGGTGGGGCGCATCGGCATCGTCGACTTCGATGTGGTGGATCACTCCAACCTGCAGCGGCAGGTGATCCACGGCACCAGCTGGGTGGGCAAACCCAAGATCGAATCGGCCAAGGCCCGGATTCTGGAGATCAACCCCCACTGCCAGGTGGACCTCTACGAAACGGCCCTGAGCAGCGAGAACGCGCTGGAGATCATTCGCCCTTACGACATCGTCTGCGACGGCACCGACAACTTCCCCACCCGCTACCTGGTGAACGACGCCTGCGTGCTGCTGGGCAAGCCCAACGTGTACGGCTCGATCTTTCGCTTCGAAGGCCAGGCCACGGTGTTCAACCTCGACGCCGAGAGCCCCAACTACCGCGACCTGTTCCCCGAACCGCCGCCGCCGGGGATGGTGCCCTCCTGCGCCGAGGGGGGCGTGGTGGGCGTGCTGCCCGGGATCATCGGCGTGATCCAGGCCACCGAAGCGGTCAAGATCATCACCGGCATCGGCACCACCCTCAGCGGGAGGCTGCTGCTGTTCGATGCCCTGGGGATGAAGTTCCGCGAGCTCAAGCTGCGGCCCAACCCGGAACGGCCCGTGATCGACAAGCTGATCGACTACCAGGAGTTCTGCGGCGTGGGCGGCAGCGCCCCCGGCCAGGAGGAAGCCGGCGCCGTGGACAGCATCAGCGTGGCTGAGCTCAAGCAGCTGCTCGACGGTGATCGTTCAGGCCTGGTGCTGATCGATGTGCGCAACCCCCCCGAGGCGGAGATCGCCGTGATCCCCGGGGCCACCCTGATCCCGCTCGATCAGATCGAGAACGGCACCGCTGTGGAGACAGTGCGCGAGCTGGCCGCCGGCAAAACCCTGTACGCCCACTGCAAGTTGGGGGGGCGCAGCGCCAAGGCCCTGATCGCCCTCAAGCGCCATGGCATCGACGGCATCAACGTGGCCGGCGGCATCGACGCCTGGAGCCAGGAGGTGGACCCCAGCGTGCCCCGTTACTGACGCGGGCCCCGCGGGGGGATGCCCCCGGCTCAGTAATCCACGCCGCGCTTGAGGTCGACGCCCCGCTCGGCGTAGTGCTTGTGGCACACCATCTCGGAGTGCACGCTGGCCAGGTCGAAATAGGCCGGCGGGTGCTTGCAGCGGCCCGTGAGGATCACCTCGGTTTCCGCCGGCTTGCGCAGCAGGGTCTGCACGATGGGCTCCACCGGCAGCAGCTCCAGATCCACCGTGGGGTTGATCTCATCGAGGATCACCGTTTTGTAGAGGCCGCTGGAGATGGCAGCCCGGGCGATTTCCCAGGCACGCTCCGCCTCCACGTAATCGATGGGCTGCTGCTGGCCGCGCCAGACGATGGCATCGCGGCCGGAGCGCAGGTGATCCACCAGATGGGGGTAGCTCTCCCGTAGGGCGGCGATGGCCGCATCCTCCGTGTAGCCCTTGCCGCCCTTGAGCCACTGCAGAATCAGCACCCGGTGGCTCTTGTCCTGGGAGATGCCGCGGCCGATGGCCTGCAGGGCCTTGCCCAGGGCACTGGTGGATTTGCCCTTGCCCTCACCGGTGTACACCTCAATGCCGTCGAGGCCGGCACTGGCCAGGTCGGCGTCGGCCAGCTCCAAGTCCGTCAGGCGGTCCTGGCGGCGGTGGGCCCGCATCTCCGAATGGAGATCAGCGATCTGCACCAGGGGCCGGGGGGCGCCGCGACCGGTGACGATCACCTCCATGCCAGGCGGCTTGGCCGCCAAGGTGCGCACCACCTCCTCCAGATCCAGCAGGCCCAGATCCAGCACTGGGTTGAGCTCATCGAGCACCACCACGGAGTAGAGGTCGCTGGCCAGGGCCCCCTTGGCGATGGTCCAGCCGCGCTGGGCCTCCTGAATATCGATGCGGGTGACCTGATCGGCGCTGAAGTAATCGCCGCGACCGGTGCGCACCTGATCGATCAGGTGGGGGAAGCCCTGCTGCAGCGCCTCGATGGCGGCGTCCTCGTCGTAGGAGCGGCCGGGCCCCTTGAGGAAGCGCAGCAGCAGCACGCGGGTTTGTTTCTGCTCACAGATCCCTAGGCCGATGGTGCGCAGCACCACCCCGAGGGCCGCCTGGCTTTTGCCCTTGCCTTCGCCGTCATAAACGTGCAGCTGGCCGTGGCTGCGCTCATTGGCGCCGGCCGCCGTGCGGATGCCGATGCCACGGCCAGTACCCCGCTGCGCCTGGTTTTGCGGCGTCTGGGTGCTGGGGGGCATGGAACAAATCGGTTCGCCTTGATGCTACCGGCGTTGGCCGGAACGGCGGCCCTGCCAGGATCAAGCGGCACAGCCCACGGCCGGCCCAGCACGATGTTCCGCCTGCTTGAGAGCCTCAGCCCAGGGCAGGCGCAGCAGCTGGAGCAGTTGCGCACCCAGCTGGCGAACCTGCCGGCGGTGATGGTGGCCTATTCCGGTGGGGTGGACAGCACCCTGGTGGCGGCCATCGCCGCGGAGCAGCTGGGGGATCGGGCCGTGGCGGTCACGGGGGTGTCGCCGGCGCTGGCGCCCCACCTGCGCGAAGAAGCGCAGCTGCAGGCCCGTTGGATCGGCATGCGCCACCGGGAGATCGCCACCGCTGAACTCGACGATCCGGCCTACAGCAGCAACCCCAGCCAGCGCTGCTACGCCTGCAAGCAGGAGTTGCATCGGTTGCTGGCGGAGTTGCACCGGGAGCAACCGCAGGCGGTGGTCCTGGATGGGGTCAACCACGACGACCTGGGGGACCACCGCCCCGGCATCGCGGCGGCCCAGGCGGCCGGGGTGCACTCCCCCCTGGCGGACCTCGGCATCGACAAGGCCAGCGTGCGCGCCATTTCGCGGGCGCTGGGATTCCCCTGGTGGGACAAACCCGCCCAGCCCTGCCTAGCGTCGCGCTTCCCCTACGGTGAACCGATCAACGCCTCGCGGCTGCAGCGGGTGGCCGCGGCCGAGGCCTGGCTGCGGCAACGGGGATGGCCGGAGCTGCGGGTGCGCAGCCAGGGGGATGCCGCCCGGATTGAGCTGCCGGGGGATCAGCTCAGCACCGCCCTGCAGCGCTGGGGGGACCCCGATCAAAGGAGTGCCCTGGTCAGCGCCTTTCTGGAGCAGGGGTTCAGCGCCGTGAGCGTGGACCTGGAGGGGTTGGTGAGCGGCAAGCTCAACCGCAGCTTGCGGGGCTGATCTGCCCCTGCCCCGATTCCGGGCACAGAGGCACAAAAAAACCCCTCCAAAGCGGAGGGGCCAAGCGGACAGCGCGATGCTCAGGCGGCCGCCAGAACCGGTTGCCGGTCAGCGCCGGCAACGGAACTGGGGGTTTCACGGCGGAAACTCTTGAGCTTGTAGCTGCCGGCGTCGAGCTCTTCGCTGAGCACGATGCAGGCACGCTCCGGCATGGTGTGGTCACCGCAGGTGAACACATCCACGGCGGCGTAGCCCGATTCGGGCCAGGTGTGGATGGAGATATGGGATTCGGCCAACAGAGCCAGCCCCGTCACACCCTGGGGGTCAAACCGGTGGGTGATCAGATTCAGGAGTGTGGCGCCAGCACGCTTGGCAGCGCTGGTGATGGCGTTCCTGAGGAAAGCTTCGTCGTCGAGCTTGGCGGGATCGCAGTTGTACAGCTCGAGGATGCAGTGTTTGCCCACCATGTCGGTGGCACTGGGTGATTGGGGGCTACTGGAGAAAGGGCTCTCAGCTCCGGTCCATCCCGGGTTGGGGTGGAGGCAGGCCGCTTGGGTCATCAGATCCAGCCAAACAGCCCAATACCTTACTGGCCCAGCCGCAGCAAGCCGGCCTCAACGGTCACCAGTTGCGAACGTTGGTGCCAACCGCCGCTGAAGGCCCCCAGGTGGGTGGCACTCACCAGGCACTGATGCCCCTCCCCCACCGCCTCCAGCAACAACTGCTGGCGATCGGGGTCCAGCTCCGCCAGCACGTCATCGAGCAGCAGCAGGGGCGGCTCCCCCCAGAGCTGCTGCACCAGCTCCAGCTCCGCCAGCTTCAGGGCCAGCACCAACGTGCGCTGCTGACCGGCGGAGCCATAGCGACGGGCCGGCTGGTCGCCCAACTCCAGCACCACCTCGTCACGGTGCGGACCCACTGCGCATTGCCCCAACCGCAGCTCCTCGGGCCGCTGCGCCCGCAACTGCTCCAGCAGGCTGTCGCGCCAGGGCCCCTCCTGATCCGGTTCGGCCCCCTCCACATCCAGGGCGGTGCCGGGCTGATAGCGCAACAGCAACTGCTCACGGCCGGCGCTCAGGCGCGCCTGCCACGCGGCCGCCAGGGGCTGCAGCCGGCGCAGGGCTCGCAGCCGGCGGCGGTGCAGGCGCGTCCCCACCACGGCCATCTGCTGATCGAAGGCCTCCAGCAGATCCTGTAGCTGGCCCTGAGCCAGGCCGCGGCGCAGCAGCTGGGAGCGCTGCCGCAACAGGCGGCCATAGCGGCTGAGCAGCTCGGCGTACACCGGCTCGAGCTGCAGCACCACCCGATCCAACCACTGGCGCCGCAGGGCGGGCTCCCCGCGCACCAGATCCAGATCCAGGGCACTGAAGCCCACACAGCGCAAGGGGCCGATCAGCTCGTGCTGGCGCTCCAGCACCCGCCCGTTGCGGCGCGCCTGGCGCCCCCCCTGGCGGCGCAGCTCCAGCTCGAGGCGATCGGCGCCGCTGCATTCCGCGGCGATCAACGCCGCAGGCTGCCCCTGGCGGATCAGATCGCGGTCGCTACTGCAGCGGTGGGAGCGCAGGCTGCCCAGCAGCTCCACCGCCTCCAACAGGTTGGATTTGCCCTCGCCATTGCGGCCGATCACCAACAGCCGCGGCGCCTCCAAGCGCAGGCTGAGCTCGCCGTAATTGCGGAACTGACGCAGCTCCAGACGATGCAGCCGAATGGGTCTGGGGCCGTCTGAGGGCTAAGGTAAAGCCCGTGGGGCCGCTGATCCCGCGTGGGCATGTAGCTCAGTTGGATAGAGCATCAGATTCCGGTTCTGAGGGTCGGGGGTTCGAGTCCCTCCATGCTCGTGGGCCGATCAGCCGCTTTCCCTAGGCCAACGGCCCCGTCTCGTCTGAGCGGGGCTTTTTTTCATGGCTGGGCCTCAGGCCTCAGCCCTGAAGCCGCAGCCCCATGGCCCGGATCCCGCCGGGATCCACCACAAATCCCTGCTGCTTCAGGGCCGCCAGGGCCCCCTGCGGTGCCGCCACGGAAATGCTGCAACCCGGCAGCTCCCGCCGCAACCGCCCGAGGGCTGCAACCACGAGCACCTGCAGCACTTGGCCCTGGATACCAACGGGCTCCTCGGGAGCCACCGCCAGGTCCCAGAGGTTGGCGTTGAGGGCCTGGTCGCTGGTGGCCCGCACGAAGCCCACCAACTGGCCGCCGGCGTTGCGCAGGCACAGCTGCCAGGAACTGGCCTCCAGGGCCCGCTGCAACCGCTGGGGCGGCCGGGACGGATCGCCGCAGGCCACCAGCAGGGCATTGAGCTCCTCCGGGGAGGGCGGTGCGTCCAGCTCCAAGCCATAGCCGGGCGGCAGCTGAGGCGGCTGCGGTTGGCTGCGAAAAGGAATCAACAGGGAGTCGAGCAAACCTCGCCCCCCTCAGCCGGTGTTGCGCATGCCGGCGGCAATGCCATTGATCGTGAGCAGCGCCCCCCGCAACAACTCACTGCGGCTGTAGGTGCGGCCGTCTTCGCGGTCGGGGGCTTCGCTCATGGGGGGCTGGCGGTTCTGATCCCGCAGGCGCTTGAGCAGGGCCACCTGCAGGAAGCCCAGGGGAATGATGGTGCGGTTGCGCAGCTCCACCGACAGCTGCAGGCCGGGATCACCATCCAGCAGGCGGCGGTGCCCGGTGATCGCCAGCACCAGATCGCGGGTGAGCACGAACTCACCGGCGATGGTGTCGAAGATCTGCTCAAAGGCCTGGCGCGATTCCGGCCGCCCCAACGAACGCACGTAGTGGTGGGCCAGGTCGAGGTCGACCTTGGAGAGGGTCATCTCCACCTTGGAGATGAGCATGCGGAAGAAGGGCCAGCGCTGATACAGCTGCTGGAACAGCTCCAGCTGGCCGGGGTCGGCATCGAGCTCCTCCTGCAAGGCCGCCCCCACACCAAACCAGCTGGGCAGCAGGAAGCGGCTCTGAGTCCAGCCGAACACCCAGGGGATGGCCCGCAGGCTGGAGAGGTCCTTGGCGCCGCTCTTGCGGCGGGCGGGCCGGCTCGAGATCTGCAGCTTGCTGATCTCCTCGATCGGGGTGACCTGCTGGAAGAAGGCCACCAGATCGGGGTTGTCGTGCACCAGGGCGCGGTAGTGGCTGCGGGAGCGGGCCGCCAGCCGGGCCATCAGCTCGTTCCAGCTGGGGGTCTCATCCACGTGGCTGGTCACCAGGCTGTTCTGGATCACCGCGGTGGTAACGGTTTCGAGGTTGTAGAGGGCCAGCTCCGGCAGGGAATACTTCGAGGCCAACACCTCCCCCTGTTCGGTGATCTTGATGCGGCCGTTGAGGGTGCCGCTGGGCTGGGCCAGGATCGCCTGGTAGGCGGGGCCACCGCCGCGGCCCACGGAACCGCCGCGGCCATGGAAGATGCGCAGGGCCACGTCGTGGCCACTGGCCAGTTGCTGGAGCGCAATCTGGGCCTGGTGGATCTCCCAGTTGCTGGAGAGGAAGCCCGAATCCTTGTTGCTGTCGGAGTAACCGAGCATCAGCTCCTGCAGGGGCTTGCCCGTGGGGCTGATGCTGGCGATCAGCTGGCGGTAGAAGGGCTCAGAGAACAGCCGCTCCATCACCGCCGGGGCAGCCTTGAGGTCTTCCACCGTTTCAAACAGGGGCACCACCAACAGGCTGGAGCGCTGGGCCATGGGGTCCACCAGCCCCGCC